>NZ_JAOZYC010000025.1:0-11922 GCF_035798155.1 Streptomyces endophyticus
CCGGTGGCAGGCGCGAACTCCAGGGCGTCGTCGCCCTCGGCGTCCGTCACCCACGCGACGTGTTCCTCGCCGTCGACGCGGAAGGTGTGCGGCAGCCGGGCCCGGACGCCCGGTTCGGCGGCGAGCGCGCGGGCGGGGCCCGAGCGGTGGGTCACCCAGTGCACGGCGCCGCGTACGTTCACGGCGCTGCCGCGTCCGGTGTGGTCGGGGGACGCGGCACCGAACCAGTTCGCGGCGTCGACGGGCCGCGGCTGCAGGTCGACGCGCTGGCCGCCGAGGCGGATGTCGAGCCGGCGCGCCTCCACGCCCTCGTCGAGCCCCTCGACGATCCACAGCTCACCGGCGCTCGCGTAGACGACCCGCGCGCCGTCGGTGGCGGCGTGCCGTGCGTAGAAGCCCTCCACCGACGTGTGCCGCCGCAGCCCGGTCCCGTCGGGGAGGGACGAGTAGAGCGCGCCGACGCCCTCGTAGTCGGAGAGGAACGCGACCCGGTCCCCCACCCACATCGGGCACTCGATGTTCCCGTCGAGCTCGGCGTGCAGGCGCCCGAACTCGCCCGCCGCTCCCTCGCCTTCGCCACCCCCGTCGATCCACAACTTGCCCGCCGTGCCGCCCCGGTACCGCTTCCACCAGGCGGCCTCCCGCCCCATCGGCGCGGACAGCAGCAGGACCCGGCCCTCGGGCCCGAACGCGACGCCGCCCACGGGCCCGTACGGCAGCGTCTCGGCGGGGCCGCCGTCCAGCGGTACGGCCCGCGCCCAGCTGCGGCGCAGCGAGGCCTGGCCGTGCGTGGTGGTGGCGAGGACCCGGCCGTCGGGCGTCCAGCCGCGCACGTTGGTGGTCCAACTCCCCCAGTGGGTCAGGCGCTTCGCGGACCCTCCGGCCACCGGGGCGATGTGCACCTCCGGCGCACCGTCGCGGCGCGAGGTCCAGGCGACCGTCTCACCGTCCGGGGAGAGCCGGGGGTGTGCGACGGGCATGTTGTCGGCGCTGACCCGCCAGGCGCGGCCGCCGTCGAGGGGTGCGGCCCACACGTCGTCCTCGGCGGTGAAGACCACCAACTCGCCGTGCAGGTGCGGGAACCGGAGGTACGCAGGAGTCGTCACCCGGCCCAGCCTAAATTTGGCCGCGCCCGACGTCAGCCCGTCTGATCACTTCCCCTTCACTTCCCCTGGAAAGTCGGCGGGGGCGCCGTCACCGTGACGGTCTCGGTGACCGTGCTCGTGGAACCCGGTTGCGGCTCCTGGGGCTTCGGGTCCTGCGAGGGCTGCGGCTCCGGGTCCTGCGAGGGTGCCGGTTGCGTGGACGTCGAAGTCCCGTCGGTCGCGGCGCAGTTGCCGAGCACGCCGACGCTGAACCACACCTTGTTGTCGATCCGCCCGATGATCTTGCCGCGCACACACTGGCCGGAGACGACCCCGTAGACCCACCCCTTCACGGTGATGTCCTTGCCGTCTTCGGTCTTTCCCTGGCAGTCGACCTTCACCTCGCCCGTCGTGGCACTTCCGGACGGGGAGCTGCTGTCGTACGTGCCATTGCAGCTGAGCCAGGAGACCTTGGCGTTCTGCCGGTTCAGCTCGTCGGTGGCCACCTTGTCGGTAGTGATCGCGACCGTGGACACATTGAGGTCACCCTCGATCGGCTGACACGCGACGCCCGTGGCGACGACGGCAGCGACGAGGAGCAGCCCGCCGAACCCCCTCGATCCCCGCATGCACGGCAGAATGCCAGCGGACGTACAGGGTCGGTAGTGCGGTTGCAGCCACGATGGGCGCATCCGGCGGACGGGCCGCCTACCCCCAGCGTCCCGTGCGTCCCAGCAGCAACGCCACCGCCGCCGTTCCGGCCGTCGATGTGCGCAGGACGCTCCGCCCGAGCCGTATCGGACGCGCCCCGGCCTCCTCGAACACCGTCAACTCCTCGGGCGATACGCCGCCTTCGGGGCCGACGACGAGCACGATCTCGCCGCTGTCCGGGAGTTCGGCCGAAGCCAGCGCCCCGCTCGGGGCGTCCCAGTCCTCGTGCAGCACCGCCGCGAAGTCCGCCCCGGCGAGCAGCGCGGCGACCTGCTTCGTCGTCGCGGCCTCCCCGACGACCGGAAACCGCACCCGCCGCGACTGCTTCCCGGCCTCCCGCGCGGTGGCCCGCCACTTGCCGAGCGCCTTGAGCCCACGGTCGCCGCGCCACTGCGTGATGCACCGGGAGGCGGCCCACGGCACGATCGCGTCGACGCCTGTCTCGGTCATGGTCTCCACGGCGAGCTCGCCCCGGTCACCCTTGGGCAGCGCCTGTACGACGGTGATCCGCGGCCGCTCGTCGGGCTCCACCCGCACCGGCCCCGCCTCGACCACGAGCCGGTCCTTGCCCTCGCTGCCGGTGACGACGGCCTCGCACCACGAGCCGAGCCCGTCGGTGAGGGTCACCGTCTCCCCGGCCCGCAGCCGCTTCACGGAGACGGCATGCCGCCCCTCGGGCCCGTCCAGCACGTACGCGCGATCGCCGGGGACGTCCCCCTCGACGACGAAAACCGGAGCGGTCATCAGGCGACGCCCCGCTGCGTCAACGCGGCCCTGGCGGCGTCGAGTTCGGCGGCGAGCACCTCCACGAGCTGCCCGGCCGGAAGCTCCCGCGCGAGCCGGTGCCCCTGCCCCGCCCACAGCGCCATGCCCTGCGGGTCACCGGCCTTGGCTGCGGCCTTGCGCAGCGGCGACGTCATGTGATGGACCTGCGGGTACGCGGCCGGGGCGTAAGGGCCGTGCTCGCGCATGAACCGGTTGACGAGCCCACGCGCGGGCCGCCCGGAGAAGGCGCGCGTCAGTTCGGTCCGGTTGAACAGCGGATTGGTCATGGCCTGCTTGTGCGGCTCCGGCGCCCCGGACTCCGGGGTGACCAGGAACGCGGTGCCGAGCTGCGCGAAATCGGCGCCGGCCGCGAGCACCGCGGCGATCTGCGCGCCGCGCATGATCCCGCCGGCGGCGATGATCGGCAGCTGCACGGCCTCGCGCACCTGCACGATCAGCGAGAGGAGACCGACCCCGCTCCCGTCGGCCTCGGGGTTGTCCCGGTGCGTGCCCTGATGCCCGCCGGCCTCGATCCCCTGTACGCACACCAGGTCGGCGCCGGCCTCCTGCGCGGCCTGCGCCTCCTCCACCGTCGTGACGGTGACCCCGACCTTCGTGCCGACGCGCTGCAGTGCCTGGACGACCGCGAGCCGGGGGCAGCCGAAGGTGAAGGTGACCAGCGGCACGGGGTCGTCGACGAGGATCGCGAGCTTGGCGTCGTAGCCGTCGTCGCTGCAACTGTCGGTCTCGCCGAGCGGGGTGCGGTACCAGGTGGCCTCGCCCGCGAGCTGGTTGCGGTAGACCTCGACGACGGCCGGGTCCGCGTGCTCGGTCTGCGGCATGAAGAGGTTGACGCCGAACGGCCTGCCGGTCAGCGCCCGCACCTGTTTGATCTCCTGGTACATCCCGTCGGCCGTTTTGTACCCGGCGGCGAGGGACCCGAGTCCGCCGGCCTCGGCCACGGCGGCGACCAACGCGGGTTGCGAAGCGCCGCCCGCCATGGGGGCCTGCACGATCGGAAGCGGGGAGAGATCGGTCAGTGCGGAGGACATGAGCGCATCGTGCCATGTCGCCCGCGACCGTCCGAATCGACCTCTCCGCCCACCCGCGCCTCAATCGCCGCAGGGGCTTGATCTATCAAGCCCCTGCGGCGATTGAGCAGCGGGGTCCGGGGCAGAGCCCCGCGACCGCAACGCCGGTTCGGCATACACCTGCGGCTCAACGGCCGTTGAACGCGTCCTTCAGGCGGGAGAAGAGCCCCTGCTGCCCCGGCTGGAACTGGCCCGTGGGCCGCTCCTCGCCGCGCAGCTTGGAAAGCTCCCGCAGCACCCGCTCCTGCTCGGCGTCCAGCTTCTGCGGCGTCAGGACCTCGACGTGCACGATGAGGTCGCCGCGGCCACCGCCCCGCAGATGCGTGATGCCGCGCCCGTGCAGCGGGACCGACTGACCGGACTGCGTGCCCGGCCGGATGTCGATCTCCTCCGTGCCGTCGAGCGTCTCCAGCGGCACCTTGGTGCCGAGGGCCGCCGCCGTCATCGGGATGGTGACCGTGCAGTGCAGATCGTCGCCGCGCCGCTGGAAGGTCGGGTGCGGGAGTTCGTGGATCTCCACGTAGAGGTCACCGGCGGGGCCGCCGCCGGGGCCGACCTCGCCCTCGCCCGCGAGCTGGATCCGCGTGCCGTTGTCCACACCGGCCGGGATCTTCACCGTCAGGGTGCGACGCGACCGGATGCGGCCGTCACCGGCACACTCCGGGCACGGCGTCGGGACGACGGTCCCGAAGCCCTGACACTGCGGGCACGGCCGCGAGGTCATGACCTGGCCGAGGAAGGACCGCGTCACCTGCGAGACCTCACCGCGTCCGCGACACATGTCGCAGGTCTGCGCGGAGGTGCCGGGTGCGGCGCCCTCACCGCTGCAGGTCGTACAGACCACAGCGGTGTCGACCTGGATGTCCTTGGTGGTGCCGAAGGCGGCCTCGTCCAGCTCGATCTCGAGCCGGATCATGGCGTCCTGGCCACGGCGCGTACGGGACCGGGGTCCGCGCTGCGACGCCGTGCCGAAGAAGGCATCCATGATGTCCGAGAAGTTCCCGAACCCGCCGGCGCCGAAGCCACCGGCCCCGCCGCCTCCGCCGGCCTGCGACAGGGGGTCGCCCCCGAGGTCGTAGACCTGCTTCTTCTGCGGGTCGGAGAGCACCTCGTACGCGGCGTTGATCTCCTTGAAGCGCTCCTGAGTCTTCGGGTCCGGATTCACGTCCGGGTGAAGCTCACGCGCCAGCCTTCGGAAGGCCTTCTTGATTTCGTCCTGGGAAGCGTCTCGGCGCACGCCTAGTACGGCGTAGTAGTCCGTGGCCACTTACGACTCCGCCAGGATCTGTCCGACGTAACGTGCCACTGCGCGTACTGCTCCCATCGTTCCCGGGTAATCCATGCGGGTCGGGCCGACCACGCCGAGCTTGGCCACTGCCTCGCCGCCCGAACCGTAGCCGACCGACACCACGGATGTGGAGTTGAGTCCCTCATGGGCATTCTCGTGACCGATACGTACGGCCATGCCCGAATCTCCCACCTCACCAAGCAACTTGAGGAGCACGACCTGCTCTTCGAGTGCCTCCAGAACGGGCCGGATGGTGAGGGGAAAGTCATGTCCGAAGCGGGTGATGTTGGCGGTTCCGCCGATCATCAGCCGCTCCTCGGTCTCCTCGACGAGTGTCTCGAGGAGAGTGGAGAGCACCGTGGTGACCGTGCCCCGGTCCTCCTGCTCGAAAGCCTCCGGCAGGTCCTGCACCAGCTGCGGTACGTCGGCGAACCTGCGGCCCGCGACGCGGCTGTTCAGCCGGGCCCGCAGATCCGCCAGGGACGTCTCGCCGAACGGTGCCGGGCAGTCGATCATCCGCTGCTCCACGCGCCCGGTGTCCGTGATCAGTACGAGCATCAGACGGGCGGGCGCGAGCGACAGCAGCTCGACATGGCGCACGGTGGACCGGGTCAGGGACGGGTACTGGACGATCGCCACCTGCCGCGTCAGCTGCGCGAGCAGCCGCACGGTGCGTCCGACGACGTCGTCGAGATCGACGGCGCCGTCCAGGAAGTTCTGGATGGCGCGCCGCTCGGGCGCGGCCATCGGCTTCACGGCGGTGAGCTTGTCGACGAAGAGGCGGTACCCCTTGTCGGTGGGGATGCGCCCGGCACTGGTGTGCGGCTGGGCGATGAATCCCTCGTCCTCCAGGGCCGCCATGTCGTTGCGCACGGTCGCCGGCGAGACCCCGAGCTTGTGCCGCTCGGTGAGCGCCTTGGAGCCGACGGGCTCCTCGGTGCCGACGTAGTCCTGGACGATGGCGCGCAGCACTTCGAGCCTGCGTTCATTGAGCATCGGCGCACACCTCCAGAATCATTCGCTGCGATCGTCCTGCTTTGGCACTCCCTGTCCGCGAGTGCCAATCGTCCCCGGCTCAGTGTACGGCCGGTGGGTACGGGCCCGGCAAGGGCGCTAGCGTCGAGGTATGGAGTTCGCGCAGCGTATCGATTGGGCATCGGCGGGTTGGGAGAGGCTCGCGCCGAATGTGGGGCGAGTGCGGCTGCCGGGGCTCGACTGCACGAGCGGCCTCGTGGTCGGTGAAGATGCGGCGCTTTTGATCGACACCGGATCCTCACTCCGTGAAGGCGTCCGGCTGCGCGCCGACGCCCGTGCGCTCCTCGGGGCGCACCGGCGAGTGACTCATGTCGCACTGACCCACCCGCACTTCGACCACGTGCTCGGCACGGCCGCGTTCGCGGGGGTCGAGGTGTACGGGGCGGTGGGCATCGACGCCCTCTTCGAGCGCGGCGCCGAGGCGCTGCGCGCCGACGCCGTGCGGTACGGGATCGCCCCGGACGCCGCGGCCGAGGCGGTCGACGTCCTCGTCACCCCGCCGCACCGGGTGTGCGGCGAGTGGACGCTCGACCTGGGCGGCGGCCTGACGGTGCTGCTCGCGAACATCGGCCCGGCGCACAGCGGCCACGACCTGGCGGTGCTCGTCCCCGGCAGCCCGGAGATCGTCTTCTGCGGCGACCTGGTGGAGGAGTCGGGCGAACCGCAGGCGGGCCCGGACGCGGCGCCGGGCCACTGGCCCGCGGCGCTGACTCGGCTCCTCGACCTCGGCGGCGAGGACGCGGTGTACGTTCCGGGGCACGGTTCGGCGGTGAATGCGGAGTTCGTCCGCGCGCAACGCGCCACATTGGCGACGCGTTTCGGCGTGTCGTAGTCCTGTCCTGCGCTCTTCTCTTATCGTCGCTCGAATGCGCCAGTACACCTCTGACCTGACTCCTCCGTGGAAGCGGAACAAGCCGGCCCCCGAGGTGCCGGCCGAGCCCGACCTCGTCGTCGAGGAGGTCACCACGGGCTTCTGCGGAGCGGTGATCCGGGTCGAGAAGACGGCGCAGGGTCCGACGGTGACCCTGGAGGACCGCTTCGGCAAGCTCCGGGTGTTCCCGATGGAGCCGCGCGGCTTCATGATCGACGGCAAGGTCGTCACCCTCGTACGCCCCTCGGGACCGGCCCCGGCCCGCCCCTCCCGGAGCGCGTCGGGATCGGTGGCGGTCCCCGGCGCCCGCGCCCGGGTGGCCCGGGCGGGCCGCATCTACGTGGAGGGCAAGCACGACGCCGAGCTCA
Organism: Streptomyces endophyticus; assembly: GCF_035798155.1. NCBI lineage: Bacteria > Bacillati > Actinomycetota > Actinomycetes > Kitasatosporales > Streptomycetaceae > Streptomyces > Streptomyces endophyticus. Next base: position 7,215 of record NZ_JAOZYC010000025.1, read on the forward strand.
TCGAGCGGGTCTGGGGCCACGACCTGCGCATCGAGGGCGTGGCGGTGGAGTTCCTTGAGGGCGTCGACGACCTCCCGGCGGTCGTCTCCGACTTCGCCCCGGGCCCGGACGCGCGGCTCGGGGTGCTGGTGGACCACCTGGTGCAGGGCTCGAAGGAGTGGCGCATCGCCCAGTCGGTGACGAGCGAGCACGCGCTGGTCGTGGGCCACCCCTACATCGACATCTGGGAGGCGGTGAAGCCCTCCTCCGTGGGCATCGAGGCGTGGCCCCGCGTCCCGCGCGGCCAGGACTGGAAGACGGGCGTGTGCCGGGCGCTCGGCTGGCGGGTGGCGAACACGGGCGAGGCCTGGCAGCACATCCTGTCGCGGGTCCACTCCTACAAGGACCTGGAACCGGCGCTGCTGGGCCGGGTTGAGGAGCTCATCGACTTCGTGACGGCCCCGGAGTAGCACCCGCGAAATGCCTGAGCCTTGGGCAATCTGCCGCCTTGGGCGGCAGGGTGGGCAAGGCGGCCCCCGGTGCCGCGCAACGGAAACGGGGGCGTGACGTCAGTCGACCAGGTCCCGCACGACCCCGTCCGCCAGCAAACGCCCGCGCAGCGTCAGCACGGCCCGGCCGGCGGCGAACGGCTCCGCCTCCAGCAGCCCGTCCCGCAGCGCGCCCCGCGCCGCCACGAGCCCGTCCGCCTTCAGCAGCTCCAGCGGACACCCGTCACGGAGCCGCAGCTCAAGAAGGATCCGCTCGACCCGGCGGTCCTCCTCCGCGAGCACCTCCCGCCCGGCCCCGGGCGACCGCCCACCCGCGAGCGCCCCCGCGTACGCCCCCGGGTGCTTGACGTTCCACCACCGCACCCCGCCCACATGCGAGTGCGCGCCGGGCCCGGCCCCCCACCAGTCGGCCCCGCGCCAGTACAGCTCGTTGTGGAGGCAGCGCCCGGCCTCGGACGTCGCCCAGTTCGACACCTCGTACCAGTCGAACCCGGCCGCTCCGAGCACCTCGTCGGCGATCAGATAGCGGTCCGCGTGCACGTCGTCGTCGGTCATCGGCACCTCGCCGCGCCGGATCCGGCGCGCGAGCTGCGTGCCCTCCTCGACGATCAGCGCGTACGCGCTGACGTGGTCGGGCCCCGCCCCGAGCGCCGCGTCCAGCGTGGCCCGCCAGTCGTCGTCGCTCTCGCCCGGCGTGCCGTAGATGAGGTCGAGGTTCACGTGGTCGAACCCGGCCGCCCGCGCCTCCGCGACACAGGCCTCGGGCCGCCCCGGCGTGTGCGTACGGTCGAGCACCTTCAGCACGTGCTGCCGGGCGCTCTGCATCCCGAACGAGATCCGGTTGAAGCCGCCGGCCCGCAGCTCCGCCAGGTACGCCGGGTCCACCGACTCCGGATTCGCCTCGGTCGTGATCTCCGCGTCGTCCGCGAGCCCGAACTCGTCGCGGACCGCCCGCAGCATCCGTACGAGGTCGGCGGCCGGCAGCAGCGTCGGCGTACCGCCCCCGACGAACACGGTGCGGACCGGGCGCGGGTCGTCGCCGAGCACCTTGCGCGCGAGCCGCACCTCGTCGACCAGCGTCTCCGCGTAGTTGTCACGGGACGCGAGGACGCCGCCCGTGCCGCGCAGCTCGGTGGCCGTGTACGTGTTGAAGTCGCAGTAGCCGCAGCGCGTGGCGCAGTACGGGACGTGCAGGTAGAAGCCGAGGGGTCGGGACGCGGTCCCGGCGAGGGCGGACGCGGGCAGCGAACCGTCGTCGGGCACGGGCTCACCATCGGGAAGTGCGGAAGGCATGACCCCATTGTCCCGCCTCCGCGACCGACCGGGTCTCGCCGGGCGCCGACCCGCTCACTGCGCCTGGAGCACCAGCAGCGCCAGGTCGTCGTCCGGCGGGCTGTCCCCGAAGGCGTGCACGAGCCGCCGGATCCGCTCCGCGAGCAGCGGCGCCGTCAGCCCCGCGCACCCGGCGAGCGCCTGCGCGAGCCCGTCACCGTCGTCGAACTGGAGGGCCCCGCGGCGCCGCTCCGTCACCCCGTCGGTGACGCCCAGGAGCGTGTCCCCGGTGCCCATCACGAACGTTTCGCTCGTGTAGTCCGGGTCGTCGACGACACCGAGCAGCACCTGCGGCGCAGCCGCGGCGACGACCTCCCCGCCGGGCCGCATGAGCAGCGGGAGCGGATGCCCGGCGGAGGCGAGGGTGCAGAGCACGCCGTCCTCGGTGGGGGTCAGCTCTCCGTAGAGGAGCGACAGGAAGCGGGAGGTGGAGCCCTCCGGTGGCACGCCCCTGCCGTCGGCCGCGGCGAGCGCGCGGGCCGCGGCGTCGGAGGCCTCGGTCGCGTCGTCGAGCAGCAGCCGGTTGAGCCGGTCGAGGACCTGCGAGACCTGGTACTCCTCCCGCGCGAGCAGCCGCAGCCAGGGCCGTACGAGCCCGATGACGACGGCGGCCTCGGGGCCCTTGCCCTGGACGTCGCCGAGCGCGAAGCACCAGCGTCCTGCGCCGGCCGGGAACACGTCGTAGAAGTCGCCGCCGGGGCCGCCCGCCTCCTTCGGCTCGTAGACGAGGGCGCTCTTCATGCCGGGGATCTCGGCGATGGACGTGGGCAGCAGGCCGCGCTGCAGGATGCGGCTGATGGTGGCCTGCCGGGTGAAGCGGCGGGCCGCGCTGACGGCGAGGGCGACGCGCCGGCTGAAGTCCTCGACGAGCCCGGTGACCTCGTCGGGGAAGCGGTGCAGCCCGGCCCGCCCGATCAGCAGGATGCCGAGGGCGCGGCCGCCCGCGGAGAGCCGGTAGGCGACCGCCGAGCCCGTGTCCTGGGTGACCGGGCTGCCCTGCGCGTCGAAGGGCCAGGGCACGGGGACGGCGCCGGAGAGGCGGTCGGGCAGCCGCGGGGGCTCCTTCTCCAGGAGCCCGCGGAGCTCCTCGATGCGGTGTTCGTGGGTGTGCCAGACGCGGGCGAGCCGGGGCAGCTGCATCGGTCCCGCGCCCAGCACGTCGTGCTCGACGACGCCCGGCAGGCCGCGCCCCTCCTCCTCGTAGAACCAGATGGCGCACCAGTCCGCGAGCCGGGGCACGAGGAGCTGGCCGACGAGCGCGGCGACCATGTCCTCGTCGAGCTGTCCCGCGAGCAGGTCGGAGGCCTCGGCGAGGAAGGAGAGCGCGCCGCGGTTGATCCAGTCGAGGTCCTGGGGGGCGCGCCGGGACGCGGGCGTCAGGATCTCCGCGGCGCGCAAGCCCCTCTGCAGGCTGCGCACGCGGGCCGGGCTGTCGGGAATTTCCGCGGCGGGTGTCGGGGCGTCGGCGGGGATGCGGGCCCAGACGGTCTTGGTGCCGTGACCGTAGGTGATGCCCCACAACTCGGCGAGGGAGGCGACGAGTTGGAGTCCGCGGCCGTATTCGGGGGTCTCCGGTGAGCGGAAGGCGCGGTCGTTGCGGACGGCGCGGGCCGGGTGCCGGTCAGTGACCTCGACGACGAGTCCGGCGGTGGCGCCGCCGTCCGGGGCGGCGTCCTCCAGGCGGCACAGGAGGTCGACTCCGGTACCGGCGTGCACGACGGCGTTGGTGACGAGTTCGCTGAGCACGACGGTCGCGTCGTCCACGAGGCGGCCGTCGAGGGTCAGGAGCGCCGACAGCTCGGGCAGTTCGGTCCATTCGGCGAACGCGGCCCGCAGGAAACGGCGGGCTGCCGCGGGCGCGAGCGGGTTTCCCGGCAGCGACGTGCGCGCGACGACCGGCCCCCAGGTCGGCTGGTCCGGCGCGTCCTGGGCGCTGAAAACGCTCTCCCGCTGGATCGGAATGGAACCCACGTTTCGGCTCCTGAGTAGTTGTGGCAAAGACGCCTCAGGCGACACCGACAGAGTGACAGACTGACCACGCCCATAAGCGCGGAGTTACCTAAGTAGGCCGCTATGAGTGAGAACAGTGGTATGCGTGCACCTCAGAAGGGCTACGGTGACGAAGCCATCCGTCCGAGCGATCTCCGGCCGTTACTGGCCGCGCTGACGGCTGCCCGGGACGGCACGTTCACGCATGTGCCGATCGCGGCGGACGGGATCGTCGGTGCGCTCGGCGCGACATTCAACCAGCTCGCGGACCGCAGCGTGCACTTCAACTGCGAACTCTCGCGGGTGCGGCGGGAGATCACCCGGCACGGCCGGCTCGACGAGCGCCTGGAAGCGAGCCCGGGGCAGGGCGCCTGGGTGACCCGGGTCGGCGACGTGAACACCATCGTCGACGCGCTCGTCGCACCGACCGCGAACGCCACGCGGGTGCTGGAGGCGGTGGCCGGCGGCGATCTGACCCAGCGCGTCGACCTGCACGACGGGTCTCGTCAACTCCGGGGGGATCTCCGGCGGTTGGGGCGTTCGGTCAACAAGATGGTGGACCAGCTCTCCCTGTTCACCGGCGAGGTGACCCGGGTGGCCCGCGAGGTGGGCACCGAGGGCCGGCTCGGCGGCCGCGCCAAGGTGACGGGCCTGTCCGGGAGCTGGCGCGATGTGACCGAGGCGGTCAACACCATGGCGTCGCGGCTCACGGCGCAGGTGCGGGACATCGCGCTCGTGACGACGGCGGTGGCGCAGGGCGACCTGACACGCACGGTGACGATCGAGGCGACGGGCGAGCTGCTCGAACTGAAGCTGACCGTGAACACGATGGTCGACCAGCTCTCCGCCTTCGCCGACGAGGTCACCCGCGTCGCCCGCGAGGTCGGCACCGAGGGGCA
>NZ_JAOZYC010000026.1:0-11731 GCF_035798155.1 Streptomyces endophyticus
CACACGCAGAGCGCGAAACCGATGACCGGCAGGACCGGCGACAGCGGCACGCGGAAGGTGCGCTTCATGTCGGGGCGCCCCCGTTTTCCGTGCCGCTACGCGGCGACGGGAGTCTTCGGCTCGGCTTTCGGATTGGCCTTCGGCTTGGGCTTGGCGGTGGCCGTGGCGTTGGTGAACGCCTCGTACTCCTTGAGGACGTCCTCGGTCGGCCCGTCCATCCGCAGCTCGCCGCGCTCCAGCCACAGCACCCGGTCGCAGGTGTCGCGGATGGACTTGTTGCTGTGGCTGACGAGGAAGACGGTGCCCGCGCGCTTCCGCAGCTCCTTGATGCGCTGCTCGGACCGCTTCTGGAAGGCCCGGTCCCCGGTGGCCAGCGCCTCATCGATCAACAGCACGTCATGTTCCTTCGCGACGGCGATGGAGAACCGCAGCCGGGCGGCCATGCCGGACGAATAGGTCCGCATCGGCAACGTCACGAAGTCGCCCTTCTCGTTGATCCCGGAGAAGTCGACGATCTCGTCGTAACGCTCCCGCACCTGCTCCGGGCTCATGCCCATCGCGAGCCCGCCGAGCCGCACGTTGCGCTCGCCGGTGAGGTCGTTCATGAGGGCCGCGTTCACGCCGAGCAGCGAGGGCTGCCCGTCGGTGTAGATGTGCCCGTTCTCGGTCGGCAGCAGCCCGGCGACGGCCTTCAACAGGGTGGACTTCCCGGACCCGTTGGTCCCGATGAGCCCGATCGCCTCGCCGCGGTACGCGGTGAACGAGACACCCTTCACGGCATGCACGGTCCGCACACCGGCCCGCTTCTCGGTCTTCTTCCGGCCGCCGAGGATGCGGCTGAGGGCGGCGGTCGCGGCGCCACGGCCCGCGCCGGTCCCGTTGACGCGGTAGACGATGTCGACGCCGTCGGCGATGACGGTGGGAACCTGTTCGCCGTTCGTTTCGGAAAGAGTGTCAGCCACGTCCGTACGTCTCCTCGGCCTTCCAGAAGTAGATGAACCCGCCGACCCCGGCGAGCAGCGCCCAGCCGGCCGCCAACGCCCAGATGTGCGGCGGCAGTTGACCTGCGGTGAAACTGTCGATGAGCGCGAAGCGCATCAGATCGATGTAGACGGCGGCCGGATTGGCCTGGAGCAGCATCCGTACGAACGACGGGATGTCCCGCCCCTCCGTCAGCCGGGTGAGGCTCCACATCACACCTGACGCGTACATCCATGTCCGCAGCAGGAACGGCATCAGCTGCGCGAGGTCGGGGGTCTTCGAACCGAGCCGCGCCATGATCAGCGCGAGCCCGGTGTTGAACACGAACTGAAGCGTGAGAGCGGGCACCACGAGCACCCAGGACGCCGCCGGCGGCACGCCCGTCGCCAGCAGGATGACCACGAGCGCGCACATCGAGAACAGCAGCTGCTGGAGCTGCTGCAGGCAGAACGAGACCGGGAGCGAGGCCCGCGGGAAGTGCAGGGCCCGCACGAGCCCGAGGTTCCCGGAGATCGCCCTCGTCCCCGCCATCACCGACGACTGCGTGAACGTCCACACGAACACGCCCGTGACCAGGAACGGGATGTAGTCAGGCACGCCCCGGCTGGTGCCCATGAGCTTGCCGAAGATGAGGTAGTACACCGCCGCGTTCAGCAGCGGCGTCAGCACCTGCCAGACCTGCCCGAGCTTCGCCCGGCTGTACTGGGCGGTGAGCTTGGCGGTCGAGAAGGACACGATGAAGTGCCTGCGCTGCCACAGCTGGCGTACATACGCGGGCAGCGAGGGCCGCGCGCCGCTGACGCTCAGCCCGTACCGGGCGGCGAGGGCCGCCGGATCCTCAGGGGTGGACCGCGGTGCCTCCTGCGGGAGAGGCGCGTCCAGGACCTGGCTCACATCCGCTGCTTTCGGTCGGGGGGTTCGGCTCCGGCCGTCGGTTCCGGCTGTTCATCTGCCGTTCACGTCGGGACGGGTCCGTATCGTCGTGACGTGAGAGTAGGGCGGATCGACGTCGGAACGCAACCGTTTCGTCGTCGCGCGCCTATGCTTTGCCATATGACGACCAACGCCGACTCCCCCAAGCCGACGCGCCGCAGGGCCCCCGCCGGCGCGGCCGTCCTGCGCGAGGACGTGACGGAGGCCATCCGCGCGGCCGTCTTCGAGGAACTGGCCTCGGTCGGCTACGCCCGCATGTCCATCGAGGGCATCGCGCGCCGCGCGGGCGTCGGCAAGACGGCGGTCTACCGCCGCTGGAAGTCCAAGCTCCACCTGGTCCTCGACCTGGTCTCGGCGATCGCCGTGCAGGGCCTGCCCGCCCCGGACACGGGCTCCCTGGAGGCCGACCTCCGCCTCCTCTACGAGGTCACCTCACGCGCGCTGCGCCACCCCGTGGCCGGCCAGATCATCCCCGACCTCCAGGCGGAGGCGGCCCGCAACCCGGAGATCGCCGAGGCCCTTCAGAAGGCGCTGCGCGAGGGCCAGCACGGCGTGGCGAGCGGCATCGTACGAGCGGCGGCGGAGCGCGGAGAGCTCCGCGCGGGCCTGGACGAGGAACTCGCACTCGACCTGATCTCGGGCCCCCTGTACTGGCGCACGCTGGTGGTCCGCACCCCCAAGCTCCCGAAGGACCACCTGAAGCGCTTGGCGGCGGCGACGGCCGCGGCCCTGAAGGCGCTCTGAGGATCCGCGGACGCGGAGGTCACGAGGACTGTGACGCAGGACCACGACCGATTCGTGGTCCTGCGTCACAGTCCCTCGCGGCTGCGCCGTGGCGGCACGAAACTCTTAAGTCGTTTAAGTGTGATGTCCGTTACGCTCCATTTGTATGCCTTCGAGGATCCGCCCCGCCGCCACTTTCGACCGCACCGACCCCTGGCTGACCAAAGCGCTGCCCCGGCTGCGCGGCATCGAGCCGATCAGGAGTTACGGGTACGGCGGCGAGCTGTTGCACGACGACGGGCGGGCCGACATGGAGGCCTACGGCGCCCGCGTCGCCGAGCTCGCGACGCGGCTCGGTGAGGCGCTCCTGTCGTACGGGGCCTCCGCCGAGGAGGCGGTCGCCGGGATGCTGGTCGTCGCCGAGACGTACGGGCTCAGCTACTGCGAGCCGGGCGTCACGCTCGCCTCCGTGTCGCTGTCCGCGCACGCGCCCGGTGAGCTCACGCCGCTGCACGCGAACCGGGTGATCCGTAAGCACGCCACCGACTTCCGTGTCCTGGGGCGCATTCACGCTCTCGTCGAGCGGATCAGCGCCCGCCAGCTGGGGCTCGACGAGGCGCGGGCCGCGACCGCGCGGATACTCGACGCGCCTGCGGAGCGGGGGCGGTGGGCGCGCTGGAGGGTGCCGGTGCAGACCGGGTTCGTGGCGGCCGGTGGTGGCATCGCGTTCGGTGGTGGCGCGCTGACCTCGGTGTGCGCGTTTCTCGCCGGGCTGCTCGGGGCGCTGCTGAGCGGCTGGTTGGGGCGCAACGGCGTGCCCGCGTTCTACCGGTCGGCCGTCGCCGCGATGCCGACCGCCGTGCTCGCCGTCGCGATCAGCCACAGCGCGCCGCCGGCGACCGTGCAGTCCGTCGTGGTCGCCGGGGTGCTGGGGCTGCTGCCGACCGTCACCTTCGTCAGCGCCGTGCAGGACGCGCTCACCGGGCACTATCTGACCGCGCTCGGGCGGCTCTTCGACGCGATGCTGGTGTTCGCCGCGGTGGTCGCGGGTGTGGTGGCCGTGCTCGGTGTGGGGCGGCTCTTCGGGTTCGAGGCGCCGGTCGTGCCGACGGCCGAGCGGGCCGAGTATCTGGGGGCGCCCGCGGTGGGCGCCGCCGTGTTCTCGGTGGCCGTGGCGGCGCGGGCGCGGACGCCGCGGCGTGACTGGCTGCCGGCCGCGCTGCTCGGGCTCGGCGGGTTCGTGGTGGCGGCCGAGTTCGCCGTCCTCGGGCTTCCCTCGCTCGTCGGTACGGCGGTGGTGGCGGCCGGTGTCGGGTGCGCCGCGCACGCCGTGGCCCGGCGGCGGCGTGAGACCGTGCTGCCGCTCGTCGTTCCTGGTATCGCCCCGTTGCTGCCGGGCAGCGCGTTGTACGTGGCGTTGGCCGCGCTTGCCTCCGGGCGGACCACGGTGGGGGTCGGGGGGCTTGTGCATGCGGCGGCGGTGACCTTGGCGATCGCCGTGGGGGTGGGGCTTGCGGGGGAGGCGGCGCAGCTCGGGCGGAGGGTTCGGGTGGCCGGGTCCGGGGGTGTCTCGCCGCCGCGGCGGGGGCCACGTCACGGGGCTCCGCCCCGGACCCCGCGCCTCAATCGCCGGCGGGGCTTGATTTCTCCCACTCGTCCAGTGCGGTCGTCAGGTGCTCAAGGCGTGTCCTCAGGGATTCGATCTCCTCCAGGTCGAAGCCCGTTGCCGCGGCGATCCGGCGCGGGATCCCGGCCGCACGGTCCTTCAGAGTCGCGCCGGAGTCCGTGAGGGTGACCGTCACCGAGCGTTCGTCCGCGGCGCTGCGCTCGCGGCGCACCAGGCCGTTCGCCTCCAGGCGCTTGAGGAGCGGGGAGAGGGTGCCGGAGTCGAGGCGGAGGCGTTCGCCGAGGCGCTTGACCGGGAGCGGTCCCTCGTCCTCCGTGGCCTCCCAGAGCACCAGCATGACCAGGTACTGGGGGTAGGTGAGGCCCAGGTCCTTGAGCAGCGTCCGGTAGACGCCGCCGAAGGCGCGCGACGCGGAGTTGAGCGCGAAGCAGATCTGTCGGTCGAGCCGGAGGTATTCGTCGGTACTGGCCATGAAGCCAGGGTACCGTCGCGCGATTGAGTTGTGCACAATTGAATTGTGTGCTCTATTTAGGGGTACGCGGAGGCTCACGAAGAGGCTCGCGAAGAGAGTCACGAAGAGATTCACGGAACCGAGAGGCAGGTCCTTCCCATGGAAGCCATCTACACCGCCGTCGCCACCGCCACCCACGGCCGCGACGGGCGTGCCGTCTCCTCGGACGGCGTGATCGATCTCCAGCTCGGCGTGCCCACCGAGATGGGCGGGAACGGCCAGGGCTCCAACCCGGAGCAGCTCTTCGCCGCCGGTTACGCGGCCTGCTTCGGCAGCGCGCTCGGGCTCGTCGGCCGCGGCGCCAAGGTGGACGTCGCCGACGCCGCCGTCACCGCCGAGGTCTCCATCGGCAAGCAGGGCGAGGGCTTCGGGCTCGCCGTCGTGCTCCGCGTCGAGCTGCCCGAATCGGTCGACGCCGAGACCGGCCGCAAGCTGGTCGAGCAGGCGCACCAGGTGTGCCCGTACTCGAACGCGACGCGCGGCAACATCGACGTGCAGCTCGTCGTCGAATAGGTCTCAGTCGAGTAGGTCTCAGTCGAGTAGTCCTCAACCGGGCCGGGACGTACCCCCGTTGACCCGCGCGAGCACCTCGCCCGTCCGGGGGCTCCACGCCACCAGGACCGCCTCCGGCGGCAGCCGCTCGCCCCGGTCGAGCAGCAGCCAGTGGACGCGGTAGCGGTCGGTGACGGCCTGTCGTTCGGCGCGGGTGGACGTGGGGGAGAGGTAGGCGCGCACCGCCGCCCGGCGCCGGTCCAGGTCGGCCCTGTCGACGACCGGGTCGGGGCGGGCGGGTGCGACCAGCGTCGGCCCGTAGCCCGGCAGCGCGCGGATCGGGCGGTAGCCGCTGGTGATGACCGTGTCGCCGGGCGGAATGTGCTGCGCCGCCCAGGTGTACGCGGGCCAGCTCGGCGGCGGGTCGAGGGCCGTGGCCAGGAAGCCGAGTGCCGCGCCCGTCGCCGCGAGCGCGCCGAGCGCCCGGCGTTTCCGTGGCCACGGGCGGGGCGCCGCGAGGGCGATCGCCAGGGCGAGCTGGAGCGGCACCACCGTGAGGAGCGTGGCCGCGCCGTACGCGGAGGGGTGGATCAGCGCTGCGTACGCGAGGGCCGCGATGCCCGCCGCGCACAGGAGCGCGAGCGGGTCCTTGGGGTCGCGTCGCCGGCGCAGCCACAAGGGCGGGAGGCCGATCAGCGCGAGCCACGGGAAGTGCGGCGACGCGGGGTCCGATTCCGGCCACAGCCCTACCAGGCCCACCACCGCGACCCCCGCCACGGCCCAGCGCGCGCCCTCCCGCCGCAGCCGCCACGCGCCCGCCCACACCCAGAAGGCGAGCCCGATCGCGAACGTCGACGGGTAGCCGAGGTCGATCGTCAGGGAGCGCAGCGCGAGCGGTTCGGTCCGCCAGTCCGAGCTCGTTCCCCACAGGAGCGTCAGCGTCAACAGGGCCAGAACCGGGGCCCATTGACGGGTCGTGAGCGTGCGCACGAAGCGGTTCAGGCCCGTCAGCAGGACCAGCAGGTTGGCGGGGCCCGCGAGCTTCATGACCTCCCAGCCCGTCAGGCCCGTCGCCCGTGCGAAGGCGCCCTCCACCATCGCGTACGGGGACAAGAGATACGGGCTGCCCGCGCCCGGCAGGTCGACCAGCGGGTGGCGCGGGTGCAGCAGGCTCACCTTCAGGCGTTCGATCATCGCCGCGTGCAGCCCGTAGTCGTAGGCCATGGGCACCCACCAGTACGCGAGCGTCAGCAGCAGCCAGAACAGGCCGCCGAAGACGAAGAACGGGGTCGGGCGCCAGAACCGGCCGCCGCGCAGCGCCGTCGCGCCGCGCGCCGCTCCTCGGACGAATGCGGTGGTCGTCATGTACGGCATGGGGTCTGTGTGCCCCGTCGACGCGGTCCGCCCCGCCTTTCATGGGCCGTGCGGGTGAGGGCCGCGGTCCACGAAAGGCGGGGGCCAGGACCCTTCAGAAGGGCCCTGGGGCGTCAGCGACCCAGCAGTGAGCGCAGCAGACTCTTCGAGCGCGGTGCCTGCGTGGGCACGGCCGACGCGGTCGGCTCGTGGCGCGACACCGGCTGGGCCGGGCGCTTCGCCTTCCGGCCGTCGATGCGGATCATCGAGTGCCCGGCGACCTCCTCCGCGCCGTGCCAGAAGTCGTCGCGCCCCGCGAGCATCGCGCCCAGCTCGGTGCGCACCGGCTCGAACGAGCCCCACGTCCCGTAGAACTTGGTCGCCGTGATGCACAGCGGCTTCAGCCCTGTCGTGGCGACGGCGCCCCACGTCGCGGCCGCGACACCCGGGCAGTGCTCGGCGCGGAAGTCGTCGAGCACGACGATGCCGTCCTCGCCGAGGAGTTCGCGGGACGCCTCGATGTCGCCGTGCACGTGCTCGTACAGATGCGAGGCGTCGACGTGCACGAAGCGGCAGCTGTCGGGGGCGACCAGGGACGTGATCACGTGGGAGGGGCCCTGCACCACCTCGGGCAACTCCTCATGGAAAGCCTGGTAGTTGGCCTCGAAGGCGGTTCGCGTGAGGGTGCTGTAGGACTTGTTCATCTCCTTGTCGTTCGCCATGTCGTCGGCGGGCGAGTCGAACAGGTCGCAGACCGTGAAGGTCTCCTTCTCCTCCAGGTACTGCCCCATGAAGATGGCGCTCTTGCCCAGGTAGACGCCGAGTTCGAGGAGATCCCCGCCCTGGCCGAGCGCGCGCTGCCGGCTCAGGAACCAGTCAAAGAGCACCTGGTCGATGTTGTGGAACCAGCCTTTGACGTCGTCGAGCGCGGCCGGGCGCGGCAGCTCGGCGGGCGCGGTGTGGGACTCGTGCTGCATGTCAGCTCCAGTACGGATGACGTGGGTGCGGGGCCGGCGGGCGACGCGCTGGCCGGCCGGCCCCGGGAGGCCATCAGCTCTGGTTAGGCGCACGGGGTGTCCGCGCAGTGGCCGGGAGGGAACGAGAGGCCTTCTCGCGCGATAAATCCCGGTTGTGTGTCTTGTTCCTATCCTTCCGCGTCATATGGCGCGTTACTTGACGCGTTACTTGACGGCGCCCGCCATCACGCCGGACACGAACTGGCGTTGGAACGCGAAGAACACGGCCAGCGGGACCACCATCGAGATGAACGCGCCGGGACCGAGCACATCGACGTTGTTGCCGAACTGCCGCACCTGGGTCTGCAGCGCGACCGTGATCGGCTGGCTGTCGGTGTCCGTGAAGATCAGCGCGACCAGCATGTCGTTCCACACCCACAGGAACTGGAAGATGCCGAGCGAGGCGATCGCGGGAGCGCCGAGCGGCATCACGACCCGCAGGAACAGCCGCAGTTCGCCCGAGCCGTCCAGGCGCGCCGCTTCCAGGAGTTCACGCGGGATCTCCGCGAAGAAGTTCCGCAGGAGGAACACCGCGAACGGCAGCCCGAACCCGACATGGAAGAGGATCACGCCGAAGATCGAGCCGAAGATGCCGATGTCGCCGAAGAGCCGGGCGATCGGCACCAGCGCGACCTGTACGGGAACCACGAGCAGCCCGACCACGATCAGGAACCACCAGTCGCGGCCCGGGAACTCCATCCACGCGAACGCGTAGCCGGCCAGCGAGCCGATCACGATCACGAGCAGCGTCGCGGGCACCGTGATCAGCGCCGTGTTGACCAGGGAACGCGTGATGTCCGAGTTCTCCAGGAGGCTGCTGTAGCTCTCGAACGTCAGCTGCGCCGGCTTGCTGAACACCGTCCACCAGCCGCTGTCCGCCATGTCCTCGGGGGAGCGCAGCGAGGAGAACAGCAGGCCGATCGTGGGCACCAGCCACAGCGCGCCGATCAGCAGCAGCACGAACTGCACGAACCCGCCGCTGAGCCGGTCGCCGATCCGGCGCGCGAGCGAGCGCGGTGCCTTGACGGTCTCGTCGAGAGTGCTCATCGCCTTGTCTCCCGCCGCAGCCGCCGCATGTTGAACCACATCACCGGGATCACGAGCAGCAGGAGCAGCACGGCGATCGCGCTGGCCAGGCCCTCGTTGTCCTCGCTGAACGCCGATCGGTACAGCTGCAGGGCCAGCACGTTGGCGTCGTCCTGCGAGGCTCCCGGCGCGATGATGAAGATCAGGTCGAAGATCTTCAGTACGTTGATCATCAGCGTGACGAGGACGACCGCGAGCACGGGCGCCAGGAGCGGCACCGTGACCCGGCGGAACACCTGCCACTCGGAGGCGCCGTCGACGCGGGCGGCCTCCAGGAGTTCGCGGGGGATGCCGGCCAGGCCCGCCCCGATGAGCACCATCGCGAACCCGGCCCACATCCACACGTACGCGACCATGATCGAGGTCGTCACGATGTTGAGGTACAGATCGAATCCGCCGAGGTGGACCGTGAAGAACTTCTTGTCGCCGAGCCAGTCGGCGCCGTTGTAGGGCTCCTTGAAGTTCGCGGCGGGGAGCCGGAGTTGGGAGCCGTCAGCCTCGGCCGGAAGCGCGAAGGTGCCGTCGGCGGCGGCTGTCGCGGAGGCGACGACCTTGCCGTCCTTGACGGCCTCGACGCGCATGCCGAGGTAGCCGTCCTCGGTCGCGTCGATCTTGTTGAGGCCGCCCGCGCCCTTGCCGAGGGTGAAGTCCTGCCAGACCGTGCCGGTGACCCCGGCCTTCCCGGCGGCGGGCGCCTTCGCGGGCTTGGCGTCCTTGGGCATCTGGTCGGCGGCCACGCCAACGAGCGGGAGCAGCACGGGAGTTCCGGCCCGCACTGGTTCCTTGGTGAGGAACGGGCCGCCGCTCTTCCCGGCGAGCGCGCCGTTCGGACGTGGATGCGCCTTCGGGAACGCGGAGGACTCGGCGAACGTGTCGTGCACCCCCGTCATGACCGCGTTCACCGCGCCCTTCTCCGGGTCCTGGTCGTAGACGAGCCGGAAGATGATGCCGGCGGCCAGCATCGAGATGGCCATCGGCATGAAGACGACCAGCTTGAACGCGGTGGCCCAGCGGATCCGCTCGGTGAGCACGGCGAAGATCAGGCCGAGCGCCGTGGCGACCGTGGGGGCGAGCACCACCCACCAGATGTTGTTGTTGATCGCGGCCTTGGTGTCCTCGCGCGTGAACAGCGTCTCGTAGTTGTCGAACCCGATGAACGAGCCGCCCGAGGCGTTGAAGAAGCTGCGGATGACCGAGTACCCGATCGGATACACGACCAGGGCGCCGAGCAGGATCAGCGCGGGCAGCAGGAAGAGCCCGGCGACGGACTTACGGGTGCCGGTGACGCTCTTACGGTTGCGTGGTGACGTCGCGGCGGCCGCCCCGGGATCCGGGGTGCCGCCGCCGGTGGCGGATGTCATCGCCGCGTCAGTCCTTGAACGCCTTGGCCGCTTCGGCCTCCAGGGTCTTCTGGGTGCCCGCGATGTCCTTGGGGTTCATCAGGAAGTCCTGAAGCGCCTTCCACTCGCCCTTGCCGGGCGTACCGCCGAAGGCCTGCGGCATCTGGTCCGACATGTCGAAGCGGAAGTCGTCGCCGGCGCCCACCAGCGCCTTGGCGATCTCGCGCTGCACCGCGTTCGGATACGAGGCGAGGTCCACGTTCTTGTTGGGGGACAGATAACCGCCCAGCTTGGCCTGGATGGTCGCCGCCTCCGGCGAGGCCAGCCACGTCACCAGGGCCTGCGCCGCCTCGGAGTCCTTCAGGATCACCGCGGCGTCACCGCCACTGACCACCGGCTTGTCGCCGGAGCCGACCGCGGGGAACGGGAACACCTTCGCGTCCGTGCCGACCTTCGCCTTCGTCTGCTGGATGTTCACCTGCGCGAAGTCGCCCTCGTAGACCATGGCGCCCTTGGGCTGCTCGCCGCCGGTGAAGGTCTGCTCGACCGACTTCGTGAACTCGGTCTGCACGGCCCCCTTGTTGCCGCCTGCGAGGAAGTCCTTCTTGCCCCACAGCTGGGCGAGCGTGGTGAGCGCGTCCTTCACGGACGGATCGGTCCACTTGATCTCGTGCTTGGCGAGCTGGTCGTACTTCTCCGGGCCCGACTGCGAGAGGTAGATGTTCTCGAACCAGTCGGTCAGCGGCCAGCCGTCGGCGCCGCCGACGGAGAACGGCGTGACACCGGAGTCGTAGATCGCCTGCGAGGTGGCGAGCAGTTCCTTCCAGGTCTTCGGCTCCTTGGCGGCCGCGTTCTCGAAGACCTTGGTGTTGTACCAGACCAGGGACTTGTTGGCCGCCTTGTAGTACGCGCCGTACTGCTGCCCGCCGACCTTGCCGAGGTCCTGCCAGCCCTTGGCGTAGTTCTTGGTGAGCTGCGCCTGGGCGTCCTTGCCCAGCGGCTTGGCCCACTTCTTGTCGACGGCCTGTTTGATGGCGCCGGGCTGCGGCAGCATCGCGATGTCCGGCGGGGCGCCGCCGGCCACCTTCGAACCGAGGAAGTTGATGATCGGGTCCTGGGCGGGGACGAAGGTGACCTTCGCGCCCGTCCGCTTCTCGAACTCCGTGAGCACCTGCTTGAAGTTCTTCTGTTCGTCGCCGGTCCACACGGCGGCGATCTCCAACGACTTGCCGTTCAGCTTCGGCAGCTTGAGCGAGGACGCGGGCGACTTGCCGCCGTCTCCGCCGCCCTTGCCGTTGTCGTCATCGCCTCCACAGGCGGTGAGCGTGAGCGCGAGGGAACCGATGGCGATGCCCACGAGGGCCGTGCGGAAGGTGTGGGTCCTGCGGGTGCGTATACCAAGAGTGCTGCGAGTGCTGCCCATCACTGCCCCGTTCTCGTCCTGAACGCTGAACGTACGTACTGAGCGCTGTCCCGTGCGCACTGGTCTACGCCCGGCCAGGGAGAACCGGCAAGGGTGCCAGTGCTGTAAACCGGGTGATCGTGACGGGGTCGTGATGCGCCAACCCACCGAGTCCTGGCGGTGGTTGGGCCAATTAAGCCCCTCCGGCGATTGAGGAGCGGGGTATGGGGCAGAGCCCCAATCTTTCGCCCCGTCCGGCGCCCGCTC
>NZ_JAOZYC010000027.1:0-11391 GCF_035798155.1 Streptomyces endophyticus
GCCCGGTCCGCCCCCCGCGCCCGCCACGGTGTCCGGTGCGCCGCGGGAGACCCCCGTCGAATCCACCACCCGGCTGCGCCCCGTGCCGCCCGCGCCGGCGAGCCCGCCCGTGCCCGGACCGCCGCCCGCGATGCCGGGGCCGCGCATACCGCCGCCCCCGCCCCAGCCTCCGCGCCGCCCCGTCGGCGCGGTCGACCTCACCCCGCGCCCGGAGACCGCCGGACGGCCCTTCGTTCGGTTCGCGCCCCCCGAGCACTACGACGACAGCACCACGCTCCTGCGCCCCGTCGGCGCCCGCCTGAAGCCCCGGACCGCGGCCATCGCGGCCTGCCTCGTGCTCGGCCTGGGCCTGATCGGCGGCGCCACGACGGGCTCCCTGCTCAGCGGCGGCGACAGCGGCCCGCCGTCCGTGCAGACCGCGTACCGCGAGGCGGGCCAGCTCTGGCACGGCGTCCCCGTCGACCAGCTGTTCCCGCGCACGCTGAAGGGCGAGGGCGCGGGCCCCGGCCGGGCCGGCCGCACCTGGACGCGGATAGCGGTCGCCCCCGATACGACCTGCGCGGACGCCTTCGACCCGCTGCTGCACAAGGCGCTGCGCTCGGCCGGCTGCCTGCGCCTGCTCCGTGCCACGTACACCGACGCCACACAGAGCGGCGTCACCACGGTCGGCCTGATGTTCACCAAGGCCGACGCGGAGGCCACGAAGGCGCTGCGCTCCCGCTTCCTGGAGCAGGGCCTGGACCGGCGCGACGACCTCATCCCCCGGCCCTACGCCGCCAAGGGCACCCTCGCCGACGGCTTCGGCGACCGCCAGCGCGCGTCCTGGGCGATCAACATCCTGACCGACGCCCCCGTCGTCGTCTACGCGGTCTCCGGCTTCGCCGACGGCCGCACCGTCAGCGAGCCGCAACCCGCCGCCGACGCCATGAAGCCCGGTGCCACCAGCGCCCCCGCCCAGGCGGGACTCGGCCACGACGCGCAGGGCGTCGCCGACCGGATCGAACGCGACCTGCGCAAGACGGTCAAGAAGACCGCGGACCGGGACACGGAGCAGTAGCCATGAACCGCCAGCACATGATCGCCGCGATCGGCACCGCGGCCGTCCTCGCGCTGCTCCCCGCCACCGCCGCCCACGCCGACTCGGTCCGCTCCCAGCAGTGGGGCCTCACCGCGCTGCACACCGACGAGGCCTGGAAGACGACGCGCGGCAAGGGCGTCACGGTCGCCGTCCTGGACACCGGCGTCGACGACGAGCACCCGGACCTCAAGGGCAGCGTGCTGCCCGGCAAGGACCTCATCGGCTTCGGCGCCGAGCGCGGCGACCGCCCCTGGGCCCGGCACGGCACCGCCATCGCCGGCATCATCGCGGGCCACGGGCACGGCAAGGGCGACGGCGACGGCGTCATGGGCGTGGCCCCGCAAGCGAAGATCCTCCCGGTCCGGGTGATCCTTGAGGACGGCGACCCGTCCCGCGCGAAGGCCCGCGAGACCCGCGGCAACGCCCTCGCCGACGGCATCCGCTGGGCCGTCGACCACGGCGCCGACGTCATCAACCTGTCCCTCGGCGACGACTCGAACACCGCCCACCCCGAGGCGAGCGAGGACGCGGCCGTCCAGTACGCGCTGAAGAAGGGCGTCTCCGTCGTCGCCTCCGCTGGCAACGGCGGCGAGCAGGGCGACCGCGCCTCCTACCCGGCGGCGTACCCCGGCGTGATCACCGCCACGGCCGTCGACTCGACCGGCACCCGCGCCTCGTTCTCCACCCGCCGCTGGTACGCCTCCGTCGCCGCGCCGGGCCGCGGCATCGTCACCGCCGACCCCGACCGCAAGTACTACTCGGCGTGGGGGACGAGCGCCGCCTCCGCGTTCGTGTCCGGCGCCGTCGCCCTGGCCCGCGGCGCCCACCCCGGCCTGAGCCCCGCGCAGATCAAGAAGCTCATGGAGGACACGGCCGACGATCCGCCCTCCGGTGGCCGCGACGACTCCCGGGGCTTCGGCCTCGTCGACCCGGCCGCCGCGATCACCGCGGGCGCGAAGCTGAAGCCGCAGCGCCTGACCTCGGCCTCGTACGGCGAGAAGTACTTCGGCCCGGGACCCGACGACGACTCCGGCGGCTCCGTCGCCGCCTGGGCGGGCGTGCTCGCGGGCACCGTCGGGGTACTGCTGCTCGGGGTGGCCGGCTACCTGTGGCGCGGCCACCGCCTCACGCGCCGCCGCTGACCACCGGCACGGCGGCCCTCGCCACGTCCTCGACGAGACCGACGCCCGCGGCCTTGGTCGCGCTGCCGTGGGAGACGACGGCCACCAGGTACCGCTGTCCGTCGACGGTGACCCGCCCGACGCTGTTGATGACCCACAGCCCCGTGGTGCTGCGCCGCAGCCACCCGTTCTTCAGCGCGGCGCCGCCGTCCCCGACCGCGGACACGCCCCACGCCTGGTCGCTCTCCACGTTGCCCATGAGCTCCTGGACGTACGACCGCGACTCCTTGCTCAGCACGAGATCCTCGCCGACCCCGAACACCTGCCCAAGCAGGGTGAGTTGATCGACCGCGGTGGTCTGCGTGAGCCCCCACAGCGAACCGTCCCCACCGCTGGTCCCGGTGAGCCCGAGCCGCTCGTTCGCCGCGTCGAGCCCGTCGGCCCGGCCCAGCTCGTTCCACAGCACGGTCGTCGCGTCGTTGTCGCTGCTCTCGATCATCGCGGTGGCACACGTGCGCTCCCGCGTGGTCAGCGCCCGCCCCTCGTCCTGCGCCTGGAGCAGCAGCATGGCGAGCACGCCGACCTTCACGATGCTCGCGGTGTCGTACGTCCCGTCCCCCGAGGCGTACGACGCGCTCGTCCCGTCGGTCTCGTTCAGGACGGCGACGGAGACCTCGCCCTCGTGTCTCTGAGCGACCGCCGTCACGGCCTTGGCCAGCTCGGCGTCCCTGCGCACGGCCACGGATGGCCTCCCTATCCGTCCCACTTTCCGTCCCAGGGTCCGCCGAGGATCCGCCCTCAGCCGCTCGGTAGGCTCGGTGAACGTGGCGAACAAGAACATTCCCGACCCCGGCTTCTCCGACGACGACGGTACGGCGGACCCGCACCTGACCGAGGCGCTGGCCGCGTGGTCGCGGGACCGCACGGCCCACGGCCCGGTCCTGGCGGCGCTCAAGGGCGCCCGGCTGCTCGTCCCCGTGGTCGCCGTGCTCGGCGAGGTCGAGGAGGACGAGAACGGTCTGCGCCGCGAGAAGACGTCGGACATGGCCGTCCCGACGCTGAAGGCCGCCGGCCGCAAGGCGCTCCCGGCCTTCACCTCGACCGCGTCGCTCGCCCTCTGGGACCCCGAGGCCCGCCCGGTGGCCGTCCCGCTGCACCAGGCGCTCCAGGCCGCCGCCCACGAGAAGGCCGACACCGTCGTCCTCGACGTCGCGGGCCCCGTCCCGTACGAGCTGACGGGCCCGGCCCTGTACGCCCTCGCGGAGGGTCGCACCGACGCGGATCCGCTCGCCGACCCGGCCGTCAGGGAGGCGGCGCGTGCGGCGGTCGCCGCCGAGCCGTCCGTGGCCCGCGCCTATCTGGGCCCCGGCCAGGCGGACGGCACCCTGGCCCTGGTCCTCGACGCGGGCGCCGACGTCCAGGCCACGGCCCGGGCGCTCGCCACCCGCATCGCCGCCGACGAAACACTGAGGGCCCGCCTGGTGCGCGGCCTCGATCTGGCACTCCTGCCGACCGGGGCGACGTCGCCGGGCGAGCCCCTCTACGTACGTCAGTGATGTCGGCTACGTACGTAGTACGTAGCCCTTTGCTGTTCAGCCGTACACGGCGCCCGTGTACTTCTCGCCGGGGCCCTTGCCCGGCTCGTCCGGCACGACCGAGGCCTCGCGGAACGCGAGCTGCAGCGACTTCAGGCCGTCCTTCAGGGGAGCGGCGTGGAAGGAGCTGATCTCCGTAGCGCTGCCGTCGAGCAGGCCCGCCAGGGCGTGGATCAGCTTCCGTGCCTCGTCGAGGTCCTTGTGGGCGTCGCCCTCCTCGGTGAGGCCGAGCTTCACCGCGGCGGCGCTCATCAGGTTCACCGCGACCGTCACGATGACTTCTACGGCGGGTACCTCGGCGATGTCGCGGGTCAGCGCGTCGTAGTCGGGGCTGTCGGTTGCGGGGGTCGCGTCACTCATGGGCCCCACGATATGTCGCGCGCACTCGATTGGGCGCACCCCCCAAGTCCTGCTAACCTTGTGTAACGACCGGCCGGTGGCACGTCCTCGCGGATGAAGTGACCGGCCCACAAGTGGAGGCTCCGATCTCCCACCTGACCGCCCGACCAGGGCGGTGGGTCACCGGTCAGACGGTCACCGTCGTTCCGTACGGACGACGGAATCGTCCGATTTTGCGCCCCGCGGTTCACCGTGGTGGTGCTCCGGTATTTCTTGGAGCCCTGCCTGTGTACCGTCCGGGGCATTTTTTTGTGTTTCGGCGCGGTTGGTACTTACGTCACAAACGTACGCGGCGGTCCGCCAGGCCGTCGTGTGGTGCTACCGAGGAGGATCCATCAGCGCCGAGCCCCGCATCAACGACCGGATTCGCGTTCCCGAAGTGCGACTTGTCGGTCCTAGCGGCGAGCAGGTCGGGATTGTTCCGCTTGCCAAGGCCCTTGAGCTTGCTCAGGAGTACGACCTCGACCTGGTCGAGGTGGCGGCGAACGCCCGTCCGCCCGTCTGCAAGCTCATGGACTACGGGAAGTTCAAGTACGAGTCGGCCATGAAGGCCCGTGAGGCGCGCAAGAACCAGGCGCACACGGTCATCAAGGAGATGAAGCTCCGGCCGAAGATCGACCCGCACGACTATGACACCAAGAAGGGTCACGTCGTCCGGTTCCTCAAGCAGGGCGACAAGGTCAAGATCACGATCATGTTCCGTGGTCGCGAGCAGTCCCGTCCGGAGCTCGGCTTCCGACTGCTGCAGCGTCTCGCGAACGACGTCCAGGACCTCGGGTTCATCGAGTCGAACCCGAAGCAGGACGGCCGAAACATGATCATGGTTCTCGGTCCGCACAAGAAGAAGACCGAGGCGATGGCCGAGGCCCGCGAGGCGCAGGCCGCCCGCAAGGCCGACGCGAAGGCCAACCCCGGTAAGTCGCAGAACCTTGCCGAGGACCAGCTCGACGAGGACCAGGTCGACGAGGACCTCGCCGAGGCACCCGCGGAGACCCCCGCCGAGGCTCCGGCCGAGGCATGATCCGTGCGGCGCACAGCCTGTGCGTCACGGATACCAACTGACACAACTGACGTTCCATCACGGCCGGTTCGCGCCACGCACGGACCGGCCGGGAGCGCCACTGACGAGGAGAGAACGGCGCCATGCCGAAGAACAAGTCGCACAGCGGTGCCAGCAAGCGCTTCAAGATCACCGGCTCCGGCAAGGTGATGCGTGAGCGCGCCGGCAAGCGCCACCTGCTCGAGCACAAGTCGTCCCGCGTGACGCGTCGCCTCACCGGCAACGCCGAGATGGCCCCGGGCGACGCCGCGAAGATCAAGAAGCTTCTCGGCAAGTGATGTACGGGCGTCTCCACGCCCTGTACGTCAGCTAGACCGGGACCCATTCGAATTCGGGCCGGGTGACAACAACCCCGGCCCCGCTACAAGGAGTTAACAGTGGCACGCGTCAAGCGCGCGGTGAACGCGCACAAGAAGCGTCGGGCGATTCTCGAGCAGGCCAGCGGCTACCGCGGTCAGCGTTCGCGCCTGTACCGCAAGGCGAAGGAGCAGGTCACCCACTCCCTCGTCTACAACTACAACGACCGCAAGAAGCGCAAGGGCGACTTCCGTCAGCTGTGGATCCAGCGCATCAACGCCGCTGCCCGCCAGAACGGCATGACGTACAACCGCCTCATCCAGGGTCTGAAGGCCGCCAACATCGAGGTGGACCGCAAGATCCTGGCCGAGCTGGCCGTGAACGACATCAACGCGTTCGCCGCCCTCGTCGAGGTTGCGCAGAAGGCGCTTCCGGCTGACGTGAACGCGCCCAAGGCTGCGTGAACGCTCCGCTGAGCCGTATGTGACGTGGGACCCGCAAGCCGTGTGGCTTGCGGGTCCCACGTTGTTCGGGCCCCGTCACCGCATGCCGCACCGCGCGGGGCTCCGCCCCGGACCCCGCCGCTCAATCTCCCCCAGCTAACGCTGGGAGGTGCCCCCTGCGGGGGCTCAAATGACACCGGAAAGTTAGGCGCATGGTCGCAACGCCCGAGTTGATCTCTTCGAAGTCGTCCCGCGTGGTCGCCGCGCGGAGGCTCGCCAAGCGGAACTTCCGGGGGAAGGAGCGGCTGTTCCTCGCCGAGGGGCCGCAGGCCGTGCGGGAGGCCGCCGCGCACGGCGGGCTCGTCGAGATGTTCGCGACCGTCGACGCCGCGGAGCGCTACGCCGACATCGTCGGGGAGGCCAGGGACGCGGGCGCCCGGGTGCACCTCGCCGAAGAGGACGTCATCGGCGACATCTCCACCACCGTCACCCCGCAGGGCCTCGTGGGTGTCTGCCGGTTCCTGGACACGCCGTTCGAGGAGATCCTGGCCGCGCGGCCCAAGCTCGTCGCCGTCCTCGCGCATGTGCGTGACCCCGGGAACGCCGGGACCGTGCTCCGGTGCGCCGACGCCGCGGGCGCCGAGGCCGTCGTGCTGACCGACGCCTCCGTGGACCTCTACAACCCGAAGGCCGTGCGGGCTTCCGTCGGTTCGCTGTTCCACCTGCCCGTCGCCGTGGGCGTACCCGTCGAGGAGGCCGTCGCCGGTCTCAAGGAGGCGGGCGTGCGGATTCTCGCCGCCGACGGAGCGGGCGAGGACGACCTCGACGACGAGCTGGACCAGGGAACCATGGGCGCCGCGACCGCCTGGGTGTTCGGCAACGAGGCCTGGGGCCTGCCGGAGGAGACCCGCGCACTCGCCGACGCCGTCGTGCGCGTGCCCATCCACGGCAAGGCCGAGAGCCTCAACCTCGCGACGGCGGCCGCCGTGTGCCTGTACGCCTCCGCGCGTGCGCAGCGTGCCCCCGGAGGGTGCCGCTCCGTCATTCCCGGCTAGTAGGGTGACTCTTCCGGATCGACCGCCGGGAGGGGGAGCGCGGGAGATGAGCGTCGTCAACGGCAGCGGCCCACGCGGCCTGACCGGATCCGACGCGTCCGGTCCCGACGGACTCGCGGCGCTCGACGTGCACCCCGACGACCTGCCCGACGGCCTCGTCGTCGCGGACGAGCGCGGCCGCGTCATCTGCTTCAACGCCGCGGCGCAGCGCATCACCGCGGTCCGCGCGGACACCGCCCTCGACGCGCCGCTGGAGCGCGTCCTCCCGTTGGAGGACCTCGAAGGCAGGCGCTGGTGGCAGCTCACCGACCCGTACGGCGGGCTCGCCACCCGGGTCGGACAGCCCGAGCGGAACCTGCTGCTGCCGGGCGGCCGGGAGGTCCTGGTCACCGCGCGTTACGTACGGATCCGGCCGACCGGGCCCGTGCGCCGCGTCGTCGTCTCGCTCCGGGACACCGAGGCCCGGCGGCGTACTGAACGCAGCCACGCCGAGCTGATCGCCACCGTCGCCCACGAGCTGCGCTCCCCGCTGACCTCGGTCAAGGGCTTCACCGCGACGCTGCTCGCCAAGTGGGAGCGGTTCACCGACGAGCAGAAGCGGCTGATGCTGGAGACCGTGGACGCCGACGCCAACCGCGTCACGCGGCTGATCGCCGAGCTGCTCGACATCTCCCGGATCGACTCCGGCCGGCTCGAACTGCGGCGTCAGCCCGTCGACATCGCGGCCGCCGTCTCCCGGCACATCCAGGCGCACGTCGCCGCGGGCCAGTCGGCCGAGCGGTTCCTGCTGCGCGTCAAGCATCCGCTGCCCGACCCGTGGGCCGATCCGGACAAGGTCGACCAGGTACTGAGCAACTTGCTGGAAAACGCCGTGCGCCACGGCGAGGGAACCGTCACCATTGATGTCGAGCCCACCCGGCCCACCGGCACGTCGGTCACCGTGAGCGACGAGGGCCCCGGCATCCCGGAGGAGTCCATGAACCGCGTCTTCACCCGCTTCTGGCGGGGCAGCAAGCGCGGCGGGACGGGCCTCGGCCTCTACATCGTCAAGGGCATCGTGGAAGCACACGGCGGGACGATCACCGTCGGGCGGGCACCCGGCGGCGGAGCGGAGTTCCGATTTACGTTGCCCGTGGCGACGCCGGCGTATCTCACCAGCTGACCGGCAGGGCACCACGGGCGCATTCGTACACGTCACCCCCGTTAGACTCGTCCTTTGGCACGTTTGCGTCCCAGCCTCTCGACGGCCGTCGACGCGTCTGCGGGACCATCAGCCACGCCAATCGGAAGCACGGGAAGAGATGTCGGCACCGAACAAGTCGTACGACCCTGTCGAGGTCGAGGCACTGAAACCGGAAGAGATCGAGCGCGTCCAGGGGGAGGCGCTCGCCGCCTTCGCCGCCGCGGACTCGCTCGAGGCGCTTCAGGAGGCCAAGGTCGCGCACGCCGGCGGCACCTCGCCGCTGGCGCTCGCCAACCGCGAGATCGGCGCGCTGCCGCCGCAGGCCAAGGCCGCGGCAGGAAAGCTCGTCGGGCAGGCTCGCGCCGCCGTCGGCCGGGGCCTCGCCGCCCGCCAGGCCGAGCTGGAGGCGGAGCGGGACGCGCGCGTCCTGGTCGAGGAGGCCGTGGACGTCACGCTGCCCCACGACCGAGAGCAGGCCGGCGCCCGGCACCCGCTCACCACGCTCTCCGAGCGCATCGAGGACGTCTTCGTGGCCATGGGCTACGAGGTCGCCGAGGGCCCGGAGATCGAGGCCGAGTGGTTCAACTTCGACGCGCTCAACATCGGCCCGGACCACCCCGCCCGCGGCACCCAGGACACCTTCTTCGTCCAGGGCGCCGGAGAGGCGCGGGGCGCCGGGAGCGAGGACGAGGCCGGTCTGGTGCTGCGCACGCACACCTCGCCCGTGCAGATCCGCTCGATGCTCGACCGCGAGCCCCCGGTCTACGTGATCTGCCCCGGCCGCGTGTACCGCTCCGACGAGCTGGACGCCACGCACACCCCGGTCTTCAACCAGGTCGAGCTGCTCGCCATCGACGAGGGCCTGACCATGGCGGACCTCAAGGGCACCCTCGACCACATGGTCGAGGCGCTGTTCGGCCAGGGCATGAAGACGCGGCTGCGCCCGAACTTCTTCCCGTTCACCGAGCCGTCCGCCGAGATGGACATGGTCTGCTACGTGTGCCGCGGCGAGTCCGTCGGCAACCCGGACCGCCCCTGCCGCACCTGCTCGTCCGAGGGCTGGATCGAGCTGGGCGGCTGCGGCATGGTCAACCCGAAGGTGCTCGTCGCCTGCGGTGTGGACCCCCAGAAGTACAGCGGATTCGCCTTCGGGTTCGGCATCGAACGGATGCTGATGTTCCGCCACAACGTCGAAGACATGCGAGACATGGTCGAGGGTGACGTGCGCTTCACCCGGCCGTTCGGGATGGAGATCTGATGCGTATCCCGCTTTCCTGGCTGCGGGAGTACGTCGACCTCCCCGCCTCCGAGACCGGCCGCGACGTACAGGCCAAGCTCGTCTCCGCCGGCCTTGAGGTCGAGACGGTCGAGCAGCTCGGCGCAGGCCTCAAGGGCCCCCTCGTCGTCGGTCAGGTCCTGACCATCGAGGAGCTGGAGGGCTTCAAGAAGCCCATCCGCTTCTGCACCGTCAATGTCGGGCAGGCCAACGGCACCGGTGAGCCGCAGGAGATCGTCTGCGGCGCCCGGAACTTCGCCGTCGGCGACAAGGTCGTCGTGGTCCTGCCGGGCGCCGTCCTGCCCGGCGACTTCGCGATCGCCGCGCGCAAGACGTACGGCAGGACCTCGCACGGCATGATCTGCTCCGGCGACGAGCTGGGCATGGGCGACGACGGCAGCGGCGGCATCATCGTGCTGCCGCCGGAGCACGAGGTCGGCACCGACGCCATCGAGCTGCTCGAACTGGTCGACGAGGTGCTGGACATCGCGGTGACCGCCAACCGCGGCGACTGCCTGTCCATCCGCGGTGTCGCCCGCGAGGCCGCCATCGCCTACGGTCTGCCGCTGCGCGACCCGGCCCTCCTCGACGTGCCGACGCCGAACGCCGACGGGTACCCGGTGCAGATCACCGACCGCCTCGGCTGCGACCGCTTCACCGCGCGCACGGTCGGCGGCCTCGCCCCCGAGGCCCGCTCGCCGATCTGGCTCCAGCGCCGCCTGCAGAAGGTCGGCATGCGCCCGATCTCGCTGGCCGTCGACGTCACGAACTACGTGATGATGGAGCTCGGCCAGCCGCTGCACGCCTACGACCGCACCCTCGTGCAGGGCGCGATCGGCGTCCGCCGCGCCGAGCAGGGCGAGCAGCTCACCACCCTCGACGGCGCCAAGCGCAAGCTCGACGCCGAGGACCTGGTCATCACCGACGAGCGCGGGCCGATCGGCCTCGCCGGCGTGATGGGCGGCGCCAACACGGAGATCGCG
The DNA here is from genome assembly GCF_035798155.1 of Streptomyces endophyticus. Lineage (NCBI taxonomy): Bacteria > Bacillati > Actinomycetota > Actinomycetes > Kitasatosporales > Streptomycetaceae > Streptomyces > Streptomyces endophyticus. The sequence goes on from NZ_JAOZYC010000027.1 coordinate 10,491, forward strand.
GACCACGCGGAGGACGCCGGTACCACCGACGTCGTCATCGAGGCCGCGCACTTCGACGCCGTCTCCATCGCCCGCACCGCGCGCCGCCACAAGCTGTCCTCCGAGGCGTCCAAGCGCTTCGAGCGCGGCGTCGACCCGCAGGCCGCGTCGGCCGCCGCCCAGCGCGCCGTCGACCTGCTCGTGCTGCTCGCGGGCGGCAAGGCAGGGCCCGGTGTCACCGAGGTCGTCGCCCCGTCCGGGCCGCACACCATCACCGTCCCGGCCGACCACCCGGACAAGGTGGCGGGCGTGGCGTACGGCCGCGAGACCGTGGTGCGCCGCCTCCAGGCGGTCGGCTGCGACGCGTACGGCCAGGACGTCCTGACGGTCACCGTGCCGTCCTGGCGCCCCGACCTCGTGGACCCGAACGACCTCGCCGAAGAGGTCATCCGCCTGGAGGGCTACGAGAACCTGCCCTCCACCCTGCCGAGGCCCCCGGCGGGCCGTGGCCTGACCGCGCGGCAGCGTCTGCACCGCCGCGTCGGCCGCGCCCTGGCCGGCGCAGGGTACGTCGAGGCGCTCAACTACCCGTTCCTGGGCGAGGGCGTCTTCGACCAGCTCGGCCTGGCGGCGGACGACGCGCGCCGCGACGTCGTCAAGCTGATCAACCCGCTCAACGACGAGGAGCCCGCGCTCCGTACGACGCTGCTGCCGGGGCTGCTCTCGGCGCTGCGCCGCAACGACGGCCGCGGCAGCCACGACCTGGCGCTCTTCGAGACCGGCCTGGTGTTCAGGCCGACCGGCGAGGAGATCGCCCCGGTCCGCCTCCCCGTCGACCGCCGTCCGACCGACGAGGAGATCGCCGGCCTGGACGCCGCGCTGCCCGCGCAGCCGCGCCGTGCCGCCGTCGTCCTCGCGGGCG
>NZ_JAOZYC010000028.1:0-11200 GCF_035798155.1 Streptomyces endophyticus
CCCGGCGGGCCGCGGCCCGCCGCCGCCCAACGACCCGCCCTCCCCGGTCGAACTGTCCGTCCTGCGCGTGTAGATGACGCCCCGTGCCACCCGTCATCACGCATTCCTCACGCACGCAAGGACGACTTCGTCATGCCCAAGAACACCACCGCCCGCACCAAGCAGCGCCGCTCCGCCGCGATCGCCGCGGCCGTCGCCGTGGCCGCGATCCTCCTCGGCACCGTCTCGTACACCGCGACCAGGCCCGAGGCCCGTACGGACGTGGCCGACGTGTCCGATCAGCAGGCGGACAGCACCGAGGCCAACGACGAGCTGACCGACAAGCTCGCCAAGCTCGCCCGGCGCGACGCCAAGGACCCGCTCGCGCAGGGCCGCGCCGACGCGCCCGTCGTGCTCATCGAGTACGCCGACTTCAAGTGCGGCTACTGCGGGAAGTTCGCCCGTGACACCGAACCCGACCTGGTGAAGAAGTACGTCGACGACGGCACGCTGCGTATCGAGTGGCGCAACTTCCCCATCTTCGGCGCCGACTCGGAGTCCGCCGCGCGCGGCGCGTGGGCGGCGGGACAGCAGGGCCGCTTCTGGCAGTTCCACAAGGCGGCCTACGCCGACGGCGCCAAGGACAAGGGCTTCGGCGCCGACCGTCTCGACGCGCTCGCCCGCGAGGCCGGGGTGAAGGACCTCGACCGGTTCCGCACCGACCGCGAGGGCAAGGCGGCGCAGGCGGCGGTGAAGCAGGACAGCGGCGAGGCGTACGCGCTCGGCGCCACCTCCACGCCGTCCTTCCTCATCAACGGGCAGCCCCTCGCGGGCGCGCAGCCCGAGGCCGCCTTCGAGCAGGCCATCGAGGCGGCGAAGGCTCGGTCCGCGAAGTCCGGCGGCGGCAAGTGAGCGACATCGGCTACTTCGCGGCGTTCCTCGGCGGCCTGCTCGCCCTGCTCAGCCCGTGCAGCGCCCTGCTGTTGCCCGCGTTCTTCGCGTACTCCATCGACAGCCCGACCCGGCTCGTCGCCCGCACCGGAGTCTTCTACCTGGGGCTCGCCACCACCCTGGTCCCGCTCGGCGCCGCCGGCTCGTACGCGGGCCGCTTCTTCTACGGCAACCGGGACCTGCTCGTCTCCGTCGGCGGCTGGCTGATCATCGCGCTCGGGGTGCTGCAGATCGCGGGACGCGGCTTCGCCTCGCGCCGCATGTCGGAGATCTCCGGCCGGATCCGCCCCACCAACGCGGTGTCGGTGTACGCGCTGGGGGCGGTTTACGGCCTCGCCGGTTTCTGCGCGGGACCGATCCTCGGCAGCGTCCTCACGGTCGCGGCGCTCGGCGGGCACCCGGTGTACGGCGGAGCGCTGCTCGCGGTGTACGCCCTGGGCATGGCCGTGCCGCTGTTCCTGCTCGCCCTGTTGTGGGAACGGTTCGACCTTGGCGGGAAGCGGTGGCTGCGCGGCCGCCCGGTCCGCATCGGCCGGTTCGAGACGCACTCGACGTCGCTCGCATCCGGCCTGTTCTTCCTGGCGCTCGGCACGCTGTTCCTCGTCTTCGACGGGACGACGGCGCTTCCCGGACTCCTCGACGTCGACAACTCGTTCGCCGCCGAGCAGTGGGCGCGCGGCATGGGCGACCGGGTGCCGGACCTGCTCGTCCTGGTCGCGGCCGTGGTGCTGGTGGGCGCGTTCTTCCTCGTACGGGCCCTGCGCGGGCGCGCGGAGAGGGTGCCGGTCGAGGGCGATTAGCGTGCGGCGGCAGGGGGCGAGTTGACGCCAATCTCCCGCGTCAACCGCCCCGTCCCACGCGCCCCGGTGGCCCCGGGGGACGCCCGAAGCCGCGTCAACACCGTTCAGCGACACGCCGTGTTGTCCTGAAGTGCCCCCGTACGAGCGAAAACCTGTCGCGCGGGACCGGGCATCCATGGCTGAATGAACGCCGGGCAACCTCCGAAAGACCCAGAGATTCCAGCCCCAGTGAGCGGACCCCCGCTCATATGGTTAGGCTGTAGCCGCACGGTCACCGCAAGTGGGTCCGACACCTTGACCCATGGTGGCCGTACAGGGCGAGACCGAGAACCACGGCCGAACCCAGCAGCGACAACCGGCGCCACCGCGCCCGAACTGGCCCTCTACACAAGCCCGATCGGGCGCCGGACCCCGCGCGACGCTGGGCCGGTCCGCCGAAGCGGGTTACCCGACACACAAGGAGTGCGCGGTGACACCAGAGAAGACGAATCGCGAACAGAGCCCGAAGGACCGAACCGAGCGGGCCGGCCGGCGCAGGCCGGAGAAGCTCGGCAGTCTCGACGTCTGGGCGCGATCGGCGCCGATTCGCCTCGCGGGTTACGAGGACGATTTGGCGGAGCCGCACATTCTGCCCAGCGTGGATTAGTTTCGCCGAGCCGTGGTCGGGGTCGCGGGGCGCTGCCCCGGACCCCGCGCCTCAATCGCCGGCGGGGCTTGATTTGCCGACGCGTCAGCGGGCAAACACCCGGCGCCCGCCCACGAACGTCTCCGTGACCCGTGTCGAGCCGATCTCCTCCACGGGCCCGGCGAACGGATCCCGGTCCAGGACCACGAGATCCGCCAAGCACCCCGCCGCAATGGCCCCCGTCTCCGCGTCCAGATGGTTCACGTACGCGCTCCCGGAGGTGTACGCCGCGAGCGCATCGCCGAGCCCGATCCGCTGCTCCGGCAGGAACACCGGCGTCCCCGCAGGCGCATCCGCAAGCACCCGGTTCACCGCGACATGGATCCCCTGCAACGGATCCGGGCTGCTCACCGGCCAGTCGCTGCCCGCCGCGAGCGTCGCCCCGGCCCGCAGCAGCGCCGCGAACGGGTACTGCCAGGCCGAGCGCTCCGCCCCGAGGAACGGGATCGTCAGCTCGTCCATCTGCGGCTCGTGCGCGGCCCACAGCGCCTGCATGTTCGCCGTCGCGCCCAGTTCCCGGAACCGGCCGATGTCGTCGGGGTGCACCACCTGAAGATGCGCGAGGTGCGGGCGCGTGTCCGTCCAGCCATTGGCCCCCCGTGCCGCTTCCACGGCATCGAGTGCCTCGCGGACGGCCCGGTCGCCGAGCGCGTGGAAGTGCACCTGGAAACCGTGGGCGTCCAGCTCGGTCACGTACTTCTTCAGCGCCTCGGGCGGTACGAAGCTGATCCCGCTGTTGTCCGAGCGGCAGCCGCAGCCGTCGAGGTACGGGCCGAGCAGCGCCGCCGTGCCGTTCTCCGCGACCCCGTCCTGCATGATCTTCACGGTCGTCGAGCGGAGGCGGCCACGGGTGCCCGCCTCGCGCCGGGCGAGCAGTTCCCCGATCTGCTCAGTGCCGCGCGCCCGGTCCCACCACAGCGCGCCCACGACACGCGCGGTGAGCCGCCCGTCGTCCGCGCAGGCCAGATACGCGTCCGTGGGGTCGGTCAGGTTGGCGTGATCGCCGAGGATGGCGTCCTGCCAGGCCGTGACGCCGAGGGAGTGCAGGTGCTCCTGGGCGCGGAGCAGCCCCGCGATCTTCTCCTCGCGGGTGACCGGAGGCAGCAGACGTCCGACGAGGTTCGCGGCGCCCTCCTGGAGCATGCCCGTCGGCGTGCCGTCCGCGGCGCGCTCGATGCGGCCGTCCGACGGGTCGGGCGTGCGGGCGTCGAGCCCGGCGGCCCGCAGGGCGCGGGAGTTGACCCAGGCGCCGTGGTGGTCGCGGTTGACCAGATACACCGGCCGGTCCGGCACCAGGGCGTCCAGTTCGGCCGCTGTCGGCAGACCGCCGGGGAACGCCTCCATCGCCCAGCCGCCCCCGGTGATCCACTCGGCGTCCGGGTGCGCGCTCGCGTACGCGGCGATCCGCTCCCGGTAGTCGGCGAGCGTCGTCGAGCCGCTCAGGTCGCACTGGCCCATCTCCAGGCCGGCCCCGACGGGGTGCGCGTGCGCGTCCTGGAAGCCGGGGATCAACAACTTCCCTGCCAGGTCGACCACTTCGGTGCGCGGACCGATCAACTCGCGCACCTCGTCGTGGCCGACGGCGACGATCCGCTCGCCCCGCACGGCGACCGTGGTGGCGCGCGAGCGGGAGGGTGAGCCGGTGTGGACGGGGCCGCCGGTGAGGACGAGGTCGGCGGGTGCGGGCATGGTCTCAACTCCTAGTACATGTACGGGTGTACGGGTGTTACGAGTGGATGGCGGTCAGTTGGCCGTCGGCCCGGCCAGTTCGACGGCGTCGGCGTCGGTGCCGCGCCCGGTCCTGAAGTACGGGGAACGGCGCCCGTACTTGGCGACGGCGGCCATCACCAGACCGGTCAGGGCGATCGCCGCGGGCACCGCCAGCATGAACCACCCGTTGTCCGGCGACAGTTCGAAGTGGTCGCTCATCGTCGCGTACGAGTACGCCAGATACGCCCCGATGCCGAGGAGGGCGAGTGCGCTGAGCCCCGGTACGAGGACCGCGCGCACCGCCTCGCGGGGTGCGGTGCGCAGCAGCGAGCGGAAGCGGACCGAGCAGGCGAGGGCCGTGAGGCCGTAGTAGAGGGCGACGGTGAGCCCGATGGAGTTCACGGCGGCGAGGATCATCTCGTTCAACTTCGGTATCGCCAGGGCCAGTAGGGCGACCAGCGCCGCGATCGACATCACGACGACGGTGCCGGCGGCAGGCGAACCGTAGCGGGGGCTCACCCGCGTCCACACCTGGCCCATCGTCCGGTCCCGGCCCATCGCGAGCAGTCCGCGCGCCGTCGGGATCACGCTGGCCTGCAGGGACGCCACCGCCGAGAAGAGCAGCGCGAGCAGCGGCAGGCTGGCCACCGGCTCGTCGGCGAGCTTCGCGCCGAGGTAGGTGAGGGCCTGCGGGCCCTGCTCGACCAGCTCGGGCAGCGACATCTCGCGCTGGAAGGCCACGGAACCGTAGAGGAACAGCGCGAGCATCGCGAACAGGGCGATCAGCCCGCCGCGCCCCGCGTCCCGCACGTCCTTCGTCTCCTCGGTCACCGTGAACGCCGCGTCCCAGCCCCAGAAGAAGAACACCGCGAGGACCAGACCCTGCGCGAAGGCCGTGCCGCCGTGGATGTCGAACGGGTTGAACCACGACCACTGGAAGGCGTGCGAGCCGGTGACCAGGGACCAGCCGCAGAACCCGAGCAGCACCACGTACTCGAAGACGAGCAGCCAGGCCTGGAGGCGGGTCGCCTTGCGGACGCCGGTGACCGCGGTGACGGTGACGGCGGTGAGTACGAGCAGGCCGACGACGGTCGAAAGCGCCGTCGAGTTCGGGTCGAGATCGAGTCCCAACACCGTATGCAGATCTGCCTTGTTGGCGAACTGGAGGAAGACCGAGCCCGTCACCGCGCTCGTGTACGCCATGAAGATCAGCGTGCCGACGAGCGTGACCCAGCCGGTGAGGAAGCCGAGCCAGGGGCCGAGCGAACGGCCCACCCATACGTAGCCGCTGCCCATGTTCGGCTCCTGGCGGTTGAGGCGCGCGTACGCCACCGCGATGCCCAGGATCGGCAGGAACGCCACGAGTAGGACCGCCGGCGCGTGCAGCCCGACCGTCGCGGCGAGGGAACCCATCCCGATGCCGATGCTGGTGGTCGCGGCGGTGCTGGACGCGGCGATGGCGATGCCGTCGACGACGCCGAGGGAGCGGCGCAGACCCGGTGGTTCGCTTCTCATGATCGATCTCCTGACGGCAGGGAGGCAGGGGAGGCAAGGGAGACGGCGGTGCGGGAGGGGTGGAGACCGCGATCAAATCGGCCTTGCCTGCTTGCGTCAATGGTGTTGTCATAAGCGGGACGTGCCGGGCGAGCAGGGGGAGATGACCATGACGGAGGGGCGGATCCCGGTGGAGCGGCGGCGCCGCAAGCCGACGAAATCGGGGGTGCTGCTGTCCGAGGACGTGATCGTCGACTGCGCGCTGCGCCTGGTCGGGCAGCACGGCGGCGACGCGCTGAGCGTGCGCCGGCTCGGCGCGGCACTCGGCTGCGATCCGAGCGCGCTGTACCGCTACTTCCACAGCACGGACGACCTGCTGCTCGCCGCCTCCGACCGGCTCATCGGCGAGGCCATGGACGGCTTCCACCCCGAGCGGATGGCCTGGCGCGACGGGCTGCGCGAGTTCGGCCTGCGCATCCACCGCGAGTACCGCGCGCACCCGCGGGTGGCGGCGCTCGCGGCGTACCGGGTGACGCGGCGGGCGCACGAGTTCCGGGCCGTCGACGCGGGCATCGGGCTGCTCAGGCGGGCCGGCTTCGGCGAGGAGGACGCGGTGCGGCACTACTCCGCCTTCGTCGACACCGTCCTCGGCCACGCGGCCCTGGACGCCGCGTACCTGGCACTGCCCGCGGAGCGGCGGGAGGCGGACGACCGGGCGTGGACGGGGGAGTACGCGAACCTGTCGCCGCAGACGCACCCCCAACTCGGCGCGGCGCGCGAGCACTTGCCGCTGATGGCGGGAAGTTCGTTCGCGGTGGCGCTGGAACTGCTGCTGACGGCGCTGGAGGTCGCGGCGTCGGGATGAGCGCGCGCGAAGGCCCACGCCTGTACCGGCGGGGGCCTTCGCGGTCGGGGCTCGTCAGAGGTTCCTGCCGAAGAACCGATACCCGGCGAAGTCGTCGACGTGGACGAATCCGAGGCGCTGGTAGAGGGCGTTGCTGGTCGGGTTGTCCGGGTCCGTGAACAGGACGACGTCCGTCGCGCCGGCGGCCAGTGCGGCCCGGGCGGCCTCGGCCGTCACGGCGCCCGCGTAGCCGAGCCCCCGGCGGTCGGCCGGGGTGTAGACGGGGTCGATGCGGATCATGTCTCCGACGAGCGAGGTGCCGGCGGCCATGGAGACGGGGGTGCCGTCCGGGGTCTCCCAGAGCGTGAAGTGGCGGTCGCCGAAGCGTGAATCGGCCCAGGCCCCGGCGTCGATCAGGTCGATGGACTGCTGCTCCCCGACGTCGACGCAGAACTCCCGGCACCAGCGCACGATGCGCTCGCGGTCGCTGTCTCCCGCGGGACGCCCTCGCCCTTCTGGGCCGGGCTGTGGCGGGGTGAGTGTGCCGAGCCGGTAGAGGTGGGTCCGCCAGAAAGGATCCGCCGCCGCGCCGGTGTGCCGCTGCCATGCCTCGGCGAAAGCCGCGGCCGTCGCCTGGTCCGCGATGACGTTCGCGGGCGCATGACCCAGGTCGGCCAGTTGGGCGGCGAGGCGGTCGGTCCGATGGGCGGAGAGGGGCGTGAGGCCCAGACGGCCGCGCGGCGTGCGGTAGAAGACGGCGCGGACCTCTCCGGCCGACTCCAGTCGGCCGAAGACGGCGGTCTCGTTACCCTTGGCCCCGGGGCCACCGATCCGCAGCTTCTCGATGTCCGTCAATGGTGTGTTGTGCAGGGCGGGGCGGGAGCGCAGGAAGTCGCCTGCCCGGGCGAGGAAGTCGTCGACGTCTTCGGTGAGTTGCCAGTCGTCCGAGGTCATGCTCCACGATCTCCCGGTGTCGGTGTCGCATTGCCCAACTGCCCTCGCAACCACTCCTCCACCTCACCCACATGCGCCGCGGCAGCGGCCCGCGCCGCCTCCGGGTCGTGGGCGGTCAGGGCGCGGAGGATGCGGGTGTGTTCGCGGCGGGTGCGTTCGAAGGCGCCCTCCTGTTCGTAGCCGCGCCAGACACGGGCGCGGAAGGTGCGCGAGGAGAGGCCCTCCAGGATCGCCGCCATCGTGTCGTTGCCCGCGGCCGCGGCGATCGTGCGGTGGAACGCAAGGTCGTGGGAGAGGATCTCGTCCGGGTCGTCGGTTGCCTCCATCGCCGCCAAGTGGTCCTCTACCTCGGCGAGTTGGGTGCGCGTGATGCGGGCCGCCGCGAGCGCCGTGGCCGTCGACTCCAGGATGCGGCGCACCTCAAGGAGCTCCACCAGCTGGGGTCCGCGCGACAGGTCGGCGACCACCCCGAACGTCTCCAGCAGGTCACCGGCCTCCAACTGCGTGACGTAGATGCCGGATCCATGCCGCGCCTCCAGGGCGCCGAGCACGGTGAGCGCCCGGATCGCCTCGCGCATGGAGCTGCGCGAGATGCCGAGCTGCACCGCCAGATCCCGCTCGGTGGGCAGCCGTTGGCCCGGCTGGAGCTCGCCGCTGCCGATCATCGCCTTGAGCTGCTCAATGGCCCGCTGGGTGACGGTGGCCTTCTGCATGCCGCGCAGTGTAACCAGCCAAGTGGTCGGACCACTACCGGTGAAGTCGGACCACTTCGCGGCACCAGAAGGCGTAAATACCGAGAAAACTTGCCTACGAAGGGTGTTGGCGCCCCGAAGTGGTCTGATAAATATCTCGGCGCGGGCCGGAACCGGAAGGGCGGGGACCGACCGCGCCCATGACTTCAGGAGCCGAGGAGCAGTCCGATGACTGGCACCACGATGGACCCGAAGGGCACAACCAGGGGGAACGGGGCGCCGCGCGCCCGCAGTTCCAGGAGGCGGGGGCTGAGCGCGGTGGCCCTGCTGGGCTGCGCCGCCCTCGCCCTCGCCGCCTGCGGCAGCACCAAGGACACCGCGGCCGGCGCGGGCGGTGGCGGTGGTGGCGGCGACGGCAAGGGCAAGGTGGGTGTCATCCTGCCGCTGCTGACCTCGCCGTTCTGGCAGTCGTACAACGACTACGTGCCGAAGATGGCGAAGTCCGAGGGCGTGGACGCGCTGAAGACCGTCAACTCCAACAGCGATCCCTCGCAGCAGATCACGGACATCAACAACCAGCTCAACCAGGGCGTGAAGGGCCTCGTCGTCGCGCCGCTCGACAGCGCCGCCATCGGCGCCGGGCTCGATCAGGCCGAGCGCAAGGGCGTGCCGGTCGTCGCCGTGGACGTCGCGCCCGACAAGGGCAAGGTCGCCATGGTCGTACGGGCCAACAACGTCGCGTACGGCAAGAAGGCCTGCACGTACCTCGGTGACCACGTGAAGACCGGCAAGGTCGTCCAGATCATGGGCGATCTCGCCTCGGTGAACGGGCGTGAGCGGTCCAAGGCCTTCCGGGACTGTGTCAAGGACGAGTACCCGAAGCTGAAGGTCCTGGAGATACCGGCGAAGTGGGAGTCGGACACCGCCGCCTCCAAGCTCGACACACTCCTCAACGCCAACCCCGACATCAAGGGGATCTACATGCAGGCGGGCGGCGTCTATCTCGCGCCGACCCTGCAGACCCTCAAGTCCAAGGGGATGCTGGAGAAGGCGGGGTCCGCCAAGCACATCACGATCGTCTCGAACGACGGCATCCCGCAGGAGTTCGCCGCCATCCGCAAGGGCCAGATCGACGCGACGGTCTCGCAGCCCGCCGACACGTACGCCAAGTACGGCATGTACTACATCAAGGCGGCGATGCAGGGGAAGAAGTTCAAGCCCGGTCCCACCGACCACGGCTCGAAGATCGTGAAGCTGCCCAGCGGCACCCTTGAGGACCAGCTGCCCGCCCCGCTCGTCACCAAGAAGAACGTCGACGACCCCGAGCTGTGGGGAAACACGGTCAAGTGAGTGCCCCCACCCCGCCCTTGGTCGAGGCCCACGGCATCGTCAAACGCTACGGGCCCACGGTCGCCCTCGCCGACGGCCGGCTCACCGTGCGCGCGGGCGAGTCCCACGCGCTCGTCGGGCGCAACGGCGCGGGCAAGTCCACGCTCGTCCAGGTCCTCACCGGGCTCCAGGCCGCCGACGCGGGCACGCTCACCTTCGACGGGGAGCCCGCCCCGCCGCTCGGCCACCGCGAGGCATGGCGCGCCAAGGTCGCCTGCGTGTACCAAAAGTCCACGGTCATACCCGAGTTGACCGTCGCGGAGAACCTGTTCCTGAACCGGCAGCCGCACGCCCGGCGCGGCTTCTTCAGCTGGAAGAAGCTCGACGCCGAGGCCCGCGAGCTGCTCGACACCTGGGACGTGCGCGTCGACCCCGGCGCGCCCACCGCCGACCTCAAGGTCGAGGACCGGCAAATGGTCGAGATCGCGCGGGCGTTGAGCGGCGGCGCCCGGTTCATCGTGCTCGACGAGCCGACCGCGCAGCTCGACAACCGCGAGATCGAGCGCCTCTTCGCCCGCATGCGCGCGCTCCAGGATTCGGGCGTGACCTTCCTGTTCATCTCGCACCACCTCCAGGAGGTGTACGAGGTGTGCCAGACGGTCACCGTGCTGCGCGACGCCCGCTGGATCACCACCGCACCGGTCGCCGAACTGCCGCGGCCCGCCCTCGTCGAGGCGATGGCGGGGGAGGCGGTCGCGGAACAGGCGGCGGCCGCGGCGGAGGCGGTCGTCGAGCAGGCGGCCGAGGAGGCCGTCGAGCCCGTCGTGCTGGAGGTCGCGGCCCTCACCTCGGACACGTACGAGGACGTGGACCTGACCGTGCGACGCGGCGAGGTCGTCGGGCTCGCGGGTTCCAGCGGCAGCGGCAAGATCGCGCTCGCGGAGTCGCTGGCCGGGCTGCACACACCCACGTCGGGTACCGCCCGGCTCGACGGGCGCGTGCTGCCCTTCGGGGACGTGTCCGCCGCGCTCGCCGCGGGTGTGGGGTGTGTGCCGCGCGACCGGCACGAGCAGGGGCTCGTCACCGGGATGTCCATCGGCGACAACTCCACGTTGTCGGTGCTCGGGAGGCTCGGCCGGCGCGGATTCATCGGTACGGAGAGCCGCCGGCGGTTCGCCCGTGAGCTGATCGAGCGGCTCGACATCCATGCGGAGGGGCCCGACCAGGCCGTGTCCGATCTGTCCGGCGGCAATGCGCAGAAGGTGGTGATGGCCCGTGCGCTCGCCTCTGACCCGCGGTTGCTCGTGCTGATCAATCCGACGGCCGGGGTCGACGTGAAGTCCAAGGAGTCGCTGCTGCGGCGGGTCGACAGTGCGCGGGACGACGGCACGGCGGTCCTCGTCGTGTCGGACGAGTTGGACGATCTGCGGCGCTGCGACCGGGTTCTTGTGCTGTTTCACGGTCGCGTCGTCGCGGAGCATGCGGCGGGGTGGGCCGACCATTCGCTGATCGCGTCGATCGAGGGGGTTTCCAGTGACGTCAACCCGTAAGGCCCCGGCCTCCCTGTCGGCCCGGCCGCGGGGCTCTGCCCCGGACCCCGCTGCTCAATCGCCGCAGGGGCTTGATAGTGCCAAGAACGTCCTCCTGCGTCGCGCGCGCGAACTCGCCCTGGTCCCCGCCCTGTTGCTGCTCCTGATCCTCGGTGCCGTCCTCAACGACTCGTTCCTCACCGAGCAGAACATCATCTCCATCCTCGGTTCCT
>NZ_JAOZYC010000029.1:0-10877 GCF_035798155.1 Streptomyces endophyticus
CCGTTCTTCTACAACGTGTGGAAGACCGCCAAGTACGGCAAGAAGGTCGAGGTCGACGACCCGTGGGGCTACGGCCGCTCGCTCGAGTGGGCCACCTCTTGCCCGCCGCCGCGGCACAACTTCCTCACGCTGCCGCGCATCCGTTCGGAATCCCCGGCGTTCGATCTGCACCACCCGGAGATCGCCGCCCTGGACCAGCTGGAGAACGCCGGACACGGCGACAAGGCTCTTGCTAAGGAGGCCGGCAAGTGAAGGTCCAAGGCAAGATGTTCATCTGGCTGAGCCTCTTCGTCCTGATCATGGCCGGTGTCTACGGCGTGTGGTCGAAGGAGCCGGCCGGTACGACGGCGCTGTTCCTGGCGTTCGGCCTGTGCATCATGATCGGCTACTACCTGGCCTTCACGGCCCGGCGGGCCGACACCGGCGCGCAGGACAACAAGGAGGCCGACGTCGCGGACGACGCCGGCGAGGTGGGCTTCTTCAGCCCGCACTCCTGGCAGCCGCTCTCGCTGGCGGTCGGTGGCGCGCTCGCGTTCCTGGCCGTGGCGATGGGCTGGTGGCTGCTGTACTTCTCGGCCCCGATCATCCTGTTCGGCCTGTGGGGCTGGGTCTTCGAGTACTACCGCGGCGAGAACCAGAACCAGTGAGCCTCGGCTGACCGGGGACTGAACTCCCGTATCCGAAGGGCCCGGACACTCCTGATGGAGCGTCCGGGCCCTTCGGCGTGCCGTCGGTTGCCCCGTGCGGCTCACTCGCCGCGCTGGACCGCGCGTTCCTTCTTACGGTGAGTTCATGAACCACTCACCGCGTATCCGTACGGTTCTGGGCTGCACCGTGCTGGTGGCCGCACTCGGTGCTGGCACAGCGGCATGCGGCAACTCCTCCCACCCGCTCTCCGCGAAGCCGTACGACGCGGCGAGCCAGATCTCCTTCAACGGTCCCGTGGGCAGCAGCAAGAAGGCGGACCCGGACAAGCCGCTGGAGGTCACCGCCCAGGGCGACGAGTCCCGCATCACCGACGTCACCGCCCAGGACGCCATGGGCCGCTATGTCGCGGGCGAACTCTCCGCCGACGGCACGAGATGGCACACCACCGCTCCGCTGACCGCGGACACCCGCTACACGGTCCGGGTGAGCACCGAGGACGAGGACGGCGAGCCCGGCCGCAAGGTCCTCGGCTTCGACACGGGCCGCCCGGGCAAGGAGAAGGCCCTCAAGGTCACGTTCGGCCCGCAGAAGGGCACATACGGCGTCGGACAGCCCATCACCGCCGAACTCAACAAGCCCGTCCGGGACGAGAAGTCCCGCGCGCTGGTGGAACGCTCCCTGAAGGTCGACTCCAAGCCGGCCGTGGACGGCTCCTGGTACTGGGTGGACAGCACCGAACTCCACTACCGGCCCAAGGGTTACTGGCCCACCCAGGCGAAAATCACCGCCACCAGCAGGCTGGAGGGCGTGAAGATCCGGGACGGGCTGTGGGGCGGCGGCTCCAAGCCGCTGACCATCAGTACGGGTGACCGCATCGTGGCCGTCACCGACGCCTCATCGCACTCCATGACCGTCTACCGCAACGGCAAGGAGATCAACTCCATCCCGGTCACCACCGGCAAGGCCGGCTACGAGACCCGGAACGGCGTCAAGGTGGTGCTCGGCAAGGAGTACTACGTCCGGATGCGGGGCGAGACGATCGGCATCTCCGAGGGCTCCTCGGACTCGTACGACCTGCCGGTGTACTACGCGACCCGCGTCACCTGGAGCGGGGAGTACGTGCACGCCGCGCCCTGGTCCGTCGGCGCGCAGGGCTCCGCGAACGTCAGCCACGGCTGCACCGGCATGAGCACCAACAACGCCGCCTGGTTCTACGACACCGTGCGCCAGGGCGACATCGTGAAGGTCGTCAACAGCTACGGCTCGGAGATGGACCCGTTCGGCAACGGGTTCGGCGACTGGAACGTCAGCTGGAAGAAGTGGAAGGCGGGCAGCGCCCTCACGAAGAAGGCCGACAAGCCCGACCCGGCCCTTCAGGCACGGCTCAGCCCCGCGGTCTGAGGCCGCTCGGCAGGATCAGCGGTGTGACTTCCGACTCCCGTACGCCATCGGTGTACGGGAGTCGGCGCGTGCCGGAGCCGGTCCGTGCGGTCGTGTCAGGCGTCGACAGCGAGCCGGGAGCGCAGCAGGGAGGCCAGCGCCTCGGCGAACTCCACGGGCTCCACAGGGAGCGTCACAGCCGCCTCCGCGCGGCTCCACGTCGCCAGCCACGCGTCCTGCGGGCGGCCGATCAGGAGCAGCACCGGCGGGCAGTGGAAGATCTCGTCCTTGATCTGCCGGCACACGCCCATGCCGCCCGCGGGAGCGGCCTCGCCGTCCAGGACACAGACGTCGATCCCGCCCCGGTCCAGCTCCTTCATGACGGCCGGAAGCGTCGCGCATTCGATGAACTGCACCTCGGGAGCGTCGGACGCGGGCCGTCGGCCTGTCGCGAGGCGCACCTGCTCGCGCGTGTTGGCGTCGTCGCTGTAGACCAGAACCGTCGCGGTCGACTGCATCGTTCCTCCGAGGCGTTGTCGGTCGGTGGAGCCAAAGAACGTATCTGGCGCGGAGCCTACTCCTCCCGACACCCCGTCAACACCGGTTCGCACGCGGCTCCGATGGGCCATATGGGCTGGACACACCACCCAGACACTCCGAACGGCACCCCCCGGAGTGAGGGCGAGATAAGCGACCGACATAATGTCGGTCGTGGCGACAGCAACGACAGTAGAAACCGGGCACGCGCACCCGTCGGTCAATCGACCGAACCTCACCAGCGTCGGAACCATCATCTGGCTGAGTTCCGAGCTGATGTTCTTCGCGGCCCTCTTCGCGATGTACTTCACCCTGCGATCGGTGACCGGACCGGATCACTGGAAGGAAATGGCGCATGCGCTGAATCTTCCGTTCTCCGCGACGAACACCACGATCCTGGTGCTCTCCTCCCTCACGTGCCAGATGGGCGTGTTCGCCGCTGAGCGCGGCGACGTGAAGAAGCTCCGGTCGTGGTTCATCGTCACCTTCATCATGGGTGCGATCTTCATCGGCGGTCAGGTCTACGAGTACACCGAGCTGGTCAAGAAGGATGGGCTCTCGCTCTCCTCCGACCCGTACGGCTCGGTGTTCTACCTGACCACCGGCTTCCACGGCATGCACGTGACAGGTGGCCTCATCGCCTTCCTGTTCGTCCTCGGTAGGACGTACGCGGCCCGGAGGTTCACCCACCATCAGGCGACGGCCGCCATCGTCGTGTCCTATTACTGGCACTTCGTGGATGTCGTCTGGATCGGCCTCTTCGCCACGATCTACCTGATCAAGTAGTTCGACGATCACAGCATCGGGCGTAGTACCCGACACATTTCCGCAGCACCGACGCAGAAGATCCTGACACCGGGGTAATCCGTGAAAAAGCTCTCCGCACGACGACGCCATCCGCTGGCGGCGGTCGTCGTCCTACTCCTCGCGCTGGCGGCCACCGGGGGGCTGTACGCCGCGTTCGCACCCGCGGACAAGGCGCAGGCCGATGAAACCGCCCAGTCCCTCGCCATCGACGAGGGCAAGAAGCTCTACTCCGTCGGCTGCGCCAGCTGCCACGGAACCGGCGGTCAGGGCACCTCCGACGGGCCGAGCCTCGTGGGCGTCGGCTCCGCCGCCGTCGACTTCCAGGTCGGTACCGGCCGGATGCCGGCCCAGCAGCCGGGCGCCCAGGTCCCGAAGAAGAAGGTCATCTACTCGCAGGCCGAGATCGACCAGCTCGCGGCGTACGTCGCGTCGCTGGGTGCCGGTCCGGTCGCGCCGACCGCCAAGGACTACAGCGCCAATGGCGCGGACATCGCCAAGGGTGGCGAGCTGTTCCGCACCAACTGCGCCCAGTGCCACAACTTCACTGGTGAGGGTGGCGCGCTGACACACGGCAAGTTCGCACCGAGCCTCGAGGGTGTTGCCCCGAAGCACATCTACGAGGCCATGCAGACCGGCCCGCAGAACATGCCGTCGTTCCCGGACACGACGATGACCAAGCAGAACAAGCAGGACATCATCGCGTACCTCGACGCGGTCAATGGTGACAAGACCGAGAGCCCCGGCGGCCTCAAGCTGGGCGGGCTCGGCCCGGTCAGTGAGGGCCTGTTCGCCTGGATCTTCGGGCTCGGCGGTCTGATCGCCGTCGCCATCTGGGTTGCCGCTCGGACCGCAAAGGCCAAGAAGTCATGAGTAGCCAAGACATTCCAGAAGAGAACCTGCCCGATGAGCGGGCCACCGACGAGGGCGCGGAGCACGGCTCGGTCGCGGTGAAGGACGAGCCCTTCACCGACCCGGGTCTGCCGCCCCACGAGCACCGGATCCAGGACCTCGACGAGCGGGCCGCCAAGCGGTCCGAGCGCGTCGTTGCCTTCCTGTTCATGGTGTCGATGCTGGCCACCATCGGCTTCATCGCCTCGTACGTCACCATCGACGTCGATACGAGCGTCTACATCTTCCCGTTGGGTCACATCAGCGCGCTGAACTTCGCGCTGGGCATGACCCTCGGTGTGGCGCTGTTCTGCATCGGCGCGGGCGCGGTCCACTGGGCCCGCACCCTGATGTCCGACGAAGAGGTCGTCCAGGAGCGCCACCCGATCGAGGCGGAGCCCGAGGTCAAGGCGAAGGTCCTGCAGGACTTCGCCGACGGCGCCCGCGAGTCGCAGTTCGGCCGTCGCAAGCTGATCCGCAACACGATGTTCGGTGCGCTGGCGCTGGTGCCCCTTTCCGGTGTGGTGCTGCTTCGTGACCTCGGGCCGCTGCCCGAGAAGAAGCTGCGCACCACGTCGTGGAAGAAGGGCCTGACCCTCGTCAACATGAACACGAACGAGCCGCTGCTTCCTTCGGACATCGCGGTCGGCTCGCTCACCTTCGCCAAGCCCGAGGGCCTGGAGGAGCACGACGAGGACTTCCAGACGAACATCGCCAAGGACGCCCTGATGCTTGTCCGGATCCAGCCGGAGAACATCAAGGACAAGCAGGAACTCGAGTGGTCCCACGAGGGCATCGTGGCCTACTCGAAGATCTGCACCCACGTGGGTTGTCCGATCTCGCTGTACGAGCAGCAGACGCACCACGCGCTGTGCCCGTGCCACCAGTCCACCTTCGACCTCTCCGACGGCGCCCGGGTGATCTTCGGTCCTGCCGGTCACGCGCTGCCGCAGCTGCGCATCGGCGTCAACGAAGAGGGTCACCTCGAGGCGTTGAGCGAATTCGCTGAGCCCGTCGGTCCTGCCTTCTGGGAGCGCGGATGAGTACTACGACCACGAACGACGCGCCTGCGCGCGAGAAGGCACCGGCCGGCGAGCGCGTAGCCGACTGGGCCGACGGACGTCTGGGGATCTACTCCCTGGCCAAGTCCAACATGCGCAAGATCTTTCCGGACCACTGGTCCTTCATGCTCGGCGAGATCTGCATGTACAGCTTCATCATCATCATCCTCACGGGTGTGTATCTGACGCTGTTCTTCCACCCGTCGATGAACGAGGTCACCTACGACGGCAGCTACGTCCCGCTCCAGGGGCAGCTGATGTCGGAGGCCTTCAACTCGACCATGCACATCTCCTTCGATGTGCGCGGTGGCCTGCTGATCCGTCAGATCCACCACTGGGCCGCGCTGATCTTCCTCGCGGGCATGTTCGTGCACATGATGCGCGTGTTCTTCACGGGTGCGTTCCGCAAGCCCCGTGAGGTCAACTGGGTCTTCGGCTTCCTGCTGTTCGTCCTGGGCATGTTCACCGGCTTCACCGGTTACTCGCTCCCGGACGACCTGCTCTCCGGCACCGGTGTCCGCTTCATGGAGGGCGCGATCCTGTCCGTGCCGATCGTCGGCACGTACATGTCGTTCTTCCTGTTCGGCGGAGAGTTCCCCGGCGGCGACTTCGTCGCGCGGTTCTACTCGATCCACATCCTGCTGTTGCCGGGCATCATGCTCGGCCTGATGGCGGCGCACCTGATCCTGGTCTTCTACCACAAGCACACGCAGTTCGCGGGTGCCGGAAAGACCAACAAGAACGTCGTCGGCATGCCGCTGCTCCCGGTCTACATGGCCAAGGCGGGTGGCTTCTTCTTCCTGGTCTTCGGCGTCATCGCGGTGGTCGCGGCGATCGCCACGATCAACCCGATCTGGGCCATCGGTCCGTACCGCCCGGATCAGGTGGGCACCGGAGCCCAGCCGGACTGGTACATGGGCTTCTCCGAAGGCCTGATCCGTGTGATGCCGGGCTGGGAGATCGACTTCTGGGGTCACACGCTCGTCCTGGGCGTGGCCATCCCACTGGTCGTGATCTTCCCGCTGGTCCTGGTCGCGATCGCGGTCTATCCGTTCATCGAGTCCTGGGTCACCGGCGACAAGCGCGAGCACCACATCCTGGACCGCCCGCGCAACGTCCCGACGCGTACCGCTTTCGGCGTCGCGTGGATCACCTGGTACATGGTGCTGCTCATCGGTGGTGGAAACGACCTCTGGGCCACGCACTTCCACCTGTCGATCAATGCGATCACCTGGTTCGTCCGGATCGCGTTCTTCGTCGGACCGGTCATCGCCTTCATCGTCACCAAGCGGATCTGCCTCGGCCTCCAGCGCCGCGACAAGGACAAGGTGCTGCACGGACGCGAGTCCGGCATCATCAAGCGCCTGCCGCACGGTGAGTTCGTCGAGGTGCACGAGCCGCTCGACCAGGAGGCCCTGCACACGCTCACGGCGCACGAGCAGTACGCGCCGGCCGAGATCGGCCCGTCGGTCGACGAGAACGGTGTCGAGCGGAAGGTCTCGCGGCTGCAGAAGCTGCGCGGCAAGCTCTCGCGCGGTTACTACGGGGAGAACAACCAGATCCCGAAGCCGACCGCCGAGGAGTACAAGGAGATCACCAGCGGCCACGGCCACCACTGATCTCTGATCCGTCGCTGTAAGCCACAGCGGGAGCCCTCGTCCAGTGCCTGGACGGGGGCTCTTTGCGGTCCCGGGACCTGGATAGGGTGGGACCGCAGCACCTTTCAACCCACAGATGCACACAGGAGCGGCCATGAGCGCTTTGAACCCCGCTGGAGGCAACACCTCGGCGGACCGTTCCTGGCCCGCCGTCCTGAACGGCCTGCTGGAGGGCCGCGACCAGAGCGCCGACGACACGGCGTGGGCGATGGACCGGATCATGCGGGGCGAGGCGACCGACGCGCAGATCGCCGGGTTCGCGGTGGCGCTGCGGGCCAAGGGCGAGACCGTGCAGGAGATCTCCGGTCTCGTACGCGGCATGTACGAGCACGCCAATGTGATCGAGGTGCCCGGCGAGACCGTCGACATCGTCGGCACCGGCGGCGACGGCGCGAAGACCGTCAACATCTCCACGATGTCCGCGATCGTCGTCGCGGGGGCCGGCGCCAAGGTCGTCAAGCACGGGAACCGCGCCGCCTCCTCCGCCTCGGGCTCCTCCGACGTACTGGAGAAGCTGGGCGTC
Organism: Streptomyces endophyticus; assembly: GCF_035798155.1. Taxonomy (NCBI): domain Bacteria; kingdom Bacillati; phylum Actinomycetota; class Actinomycetes; order Kitasatosporales; family Streptomycetaceae; genus Streptomyces; species Streptomyces endophyticus. The sequence continues at coordinate 7,503 of NZ_JAOZYC010000029.1, forward strand.
AATCTCGACCTGTCGCCGAAGCGGGTGCCCGAGGTCGCCGAGGAAGCGGGCATCACGTTCTGCTTCGCCATAAAGTTCCACCCCGCGCTGCGCTACGCGGGCGCCGCGCGCGGCCAGCTCGGCATCCGCACCGTCTTCAACCTGCTGGGCCCGCTGACCAACCCGGCCAAGGTGAAGGCGCAGGCCGTCGGCGTCGCCGATGCCCGGATGGCGCCGATCGTGGCCGGGGTCTTCGCCGAGCGCGGCAACTCGTCCCTGGTGTTCCGCGGCGACGACGGGCTCGACGAGCTGACCACCACCGGCACCTCCCGGGTGTGGACCGTGCGCGACGGCGGCGTGCGCGAGGAGTCCTTCGACCCGCGTGACGTCGGCATCGCCGTCGTGCCCATCGAGGCGCTGCGCGGCGGCGACCCCTCGTACAACGCGGAGGTCGCCCTGCGCCTCCTCGACGGCGAGCAGGGGCCCGTGCGCGACGCGGTGCTGCTGAACTCGGCGGCGGCCCTGGTGGCCGTGCGGCCCGGCGAGGGCACGCTCGTCGAGCAGATCCGGGCCGGCATGGACCGGGCCGCCGAATCGATCGACTCCGGCGCGGCGAAGGCCGCCCTGGAGCGGTGGGTGGCGGCCAGCAACCGGTAGACACGGACGTGGTGTGACGCAGGGCGCAGTCCAGATTTTGGACTGCGCCCTTGCCATGTCCGAGACGTGTGGCAGGATGCTTTTCAAGGTCATGAGTGACAGCGCTGTGTTAATTCACTGCAGAAGGCCCCAGCCCGCTGTCCGGCAACCCTCCGTCCGTGGCGGGGTGCCCTGGGTGAAGACCAGGTCGTACGCAGCAAGGCGTATGGCAAGCGCGGACCCCTCGCAACCCTGGGGTCCTGGTCCTCAAGGGAGCAGTCTCGTGAGCAAGCGAATGCGATAGGGCGTATCGGCCCCGCCTCCGCGTACCCGTTTCATCTTTCTTTCCATGCCGTAGAGCTCTGTCCCGATGAGCTCCCGCATGGTCAATTCGCTTACCTCGCCAGGGAGTTCACCCATGTCTGTTTCCGTCGACGCCGCCGCCTGTACCTCGGCCCCTTCCGACATCGCGGCCCCGCTTGCGGTCCTCGGCCGGGACGTCACCGTGCCGCTCGTCACCGGTGGCGAGGTCACGTACGCCGCCCTCGACTACGCGGCCAGCGCGCCCGCCCTGCAGCGGGTGTGGGACGACGTCGCCGCCTACGCGCCGTACTACGGCAGCGTGCACCGCGGCGCCGGATACCTCTCGCAGCTGTCCACCGACCTGTTCGAGAACTCCCGGGTCGCCGTCGCAGAGTTCCTCGGCTGCCGCGAGGACGACCAGGTCGTCTTCACCCGCTCCACCACCGACTCGCTCAACCTGCTCGCCGCCGCGCTGCCCGCCGACTGCGAGGTGTTCGTCTTCGAGACCGAGCACCACGCCTCGCTGCTGCCGTGGCGCGACGCCCGGGTGACGTACCTGAACGCGCCCCGTACGCCCGACGAGGCCGTCGCCACCTTGGAGCGCGCCCTCGCCGACCGTGACCCCTACGGTCCCGCCCTCGTCTGCGTCACTGGCGCCTCCAATGTCACCGGTGAGCTCTGGCCGGTGCGTGAGCTCGCGGCGGCCGCTCACGAGCACGGTGCCCGCATCGTGCTCGACGCCGCGCAGCTCGCGCCCCACCACCCGGTCTCCGTCCAGGACCTGGACGTCGACTGGGTCGCCTTCTCCGGGCACAAGCTGTACGCCCCGTTCGGCTCCGGTGTACTCGCGGGCCGCTCCGACTGGCTGACGCAGGCCGAGCCGTACCTCGCCGGCGGCGGCGCGTCCAAGAAGGTCGCGCGGCGCGCGGACGGCGGCGTGGACGTCGAGTGGCACGCCACGGCCGCCCGCCACGAGGCCGGTTCGCCGAACGTCATCGGCGTGTACTCCATCGCCTCCGCCTGCAAGGCGCTGACCGAGGCCGGGTTCAAGAACCTCGTCGCCCGTGAGCAGTACTTGATCGGCAAGGTCCAGGAGGGGCTCGCGGCGGTGCCCGAGGTGAAGGTGCTCTCCCTGTTCGGGGACGACGCGCCGCGCGTGGGCGTGCTGTCGTTCGTCGTCGACGGCTGGAACTCCTCGCACTTCGCCGCCGCGCTCTCCGCCGAGTACGGGATCGGGGTGCGCGACGGCCTGTTCTGCGCCCACCCGCTGGTGCGCACGCTGCTCGGCTCCGACCCGCAGCAGCAGGGCGAGTGCGGAGCCCCGGAGGCCGCGCCGGGCGAGAAGTCGCTCAACGCCATCCGCGTCAGCTTCGGCGCCGGGACGCCCGACGAGCACGTGGAGCGGTTCGTGTCCGCCGTGAAGGAGCTCGTGCGGGACGGCGCGCGGTGGAACTACCGCACGGAGGACGGGCGCTGCGTGCCGGACACCACCAACGCCTGAGGCAGCCGACTGCCCAGCAGGATCATCCGCAAGGCGCGTTCCGTGGCGTCCGTGAGGAACTCGCCGCCCCGGCCCAGCGCCTCCGCGAGCGTCACGGGGGCGGGCAGGATCGAGCTGTAGGCGTCGACCCCGGTGGCCGTCACCGTGTGCGCCCCCTCGCCGATGGTGCCCGCGAGGGCGAGCACCGGGCGGCCGAACCGCTTGGCGCGGCGGGCCACTTCGGCGGGGACCTTGCCGCGCGGCGTCTGGTGGTCGAGGGCGCCCTCGGCGGTGACGACGAGGTCGGCGCGGGCGAGCCGGGCGTCCAGGTCGAGGTGGTCGAGGAGGACGTCGAAGCGGGGGAGGAGCCGGCCGCCCAGCGCGGCGAGCCCGGCGCCGAGCCCGCCGGAGGCGCCCGTGCCGGGTCCTGCGAACAGATCCGTACGGACGTGGAGGTCCCGCGTCAGGACGTGCGCCCAGTGCTCCAGGGCGGCCGCCAACTGTTCGACCTGCGTGGGCGTCGCGCCCTTCTGCGGGCCGAAGACGCGGGCGACGCCGCGCTCCCCGCACAGGACGTTGAACGGATTGCACGCCACCCGGATCTCGGTGTCCTTCAGGCGCGGGTCGAGGCCGGACGCGTCGATGCGGTGCAGGTGTGCCAACTCCCGACCTCCTAGCGGGAGTTGCATGTCGTACGCGTCGAGCAGGCGGGCGCCCAAGGCTTGCAGCGCGCCCGCGCCGCCGTCCGAGGTGCCGGAGTCGCCGCAGCCCACCAGAATGCGGCGGGCGCCCGCGTCGAGCGCCGCGCGGATCAGCTCGCCGACGCCGTACGTCGTCGTGGCGCCCGGGTCGCGCAACTCGCGCGGGACGAGGGAGAGCCCCGCGACGGCCGCCATCTCGACGACCGCCGTGCCGTCCGGGAGGAGCGCGAAGTGGGTGCCGACGCGCTGGCCGACCGGGCCCGTGGCGGGCAGCGC
>NZ_JAOZYC010000030.1:0-10414 GCF_035798155.1 Streptomyces endophyticus
GTCATCCGGCATGTGCTGCATCACAGCATCCTTGCAGAACCCCCTGGGCCGACCTTGATCGGCCGGACAAGTCCTAGATGACGTCGCCCACGCGATCGGGATGGACCAGAGCGAACTGGACGACGCGCTCGCCCTCTTCCAACAGGCTGGGCACGCCGCGCTGGCCGATCAGGAGACCTACCGCGGGTGGTTCATGACCCGTGTCCAGTTCCACGACGGGACTGTCCCCGACCGGGTCGTCCACGATCACTTGCTGCCGCTCCTCCAGAATGCCCAGGACCAAGGGCTCCTCGCCCAATGGTGGTTCATACGCAAGCCGCCCGGCTGGCGCATGCGCTTCCTTCCCTGCCCTGAGATCGAGCCTGCCGAGATGCGCAACGCCATCAGCCTCGATCTGGGTGCCATGTCCCTCCGCCACCGGATCAACAGCTGGACGACCGCCGTCTACGAGCCCGAGACCGCGGCCTTCGGCGGACCCGTCGGCATGGATATCGCCCACGCCTTGTTCCATGCCGACAGCACCCACATCCTCACCACCTACGCCACCGGCAACGAACCACCTCTCGGCCGCCGGGAGATGTCCGTGCTGCTCCTGTCGACCTTGATGCGTGGAGCGGGCCTGGAGTGGTACGAGCAGGGGGACGTCTGGGACCGCGTGTGTCAGGACCGCCCACTGCCCCCCGGTGTGGCCCCCGTGGAAGTTGGCCTGCTGCGAGAGGCGGTCCACTCCCTTGCCACCACCGATACGAAACCGTCAGGAGGTTTGCTCGGAGGGAACGGCCCGCTCGCCTCTCAGGGCCTATGGGTGGAAGCGTTCGCCGAAGCTGGGAGCACGCTCTCTGACGCCGCCGGTGCCAAGCGTCTCCGACGGGGCCTACGGGAATCGCTCGCATACCACGTGCTCTTCCACTGGAACCGCCTGGGACTGGCCGGAAAGACTCAAGCCATCCTGGCGCACGCCGCCCGCACTATGGTGCTCGAAGCCGCCTGAGCGCTACGGGGCGAGCTGGCGCATCGTCAAGTTCGTGCGCCAGTACGCCGTGACCAGCAGCACTCTGTCCGCCAGCGGCAGGCTCCACGGCCTGCCCCGGCGGGTGGCATCGACTCCCGTGCGACGCAGTGCCGTCACCAGCTTCGTGAACCGGAGCGGGCTCAGCCCGGTAAACGGGACTGTCCAAGACGGCTCCGACGCCGTGATCACACCAGCCACAGCAAGATCATTGCGCTGTGGTGGAATCCTCCGGCCGGTGAGGGTGGGGCCCGGAGACGAAGGCGAGGATGTCGCGGACCGCGTCGTGCAAGGTGTCGAAATGGCGGTGCACGCCGTCCACCGCTGCGGGGGTGGTGACGCCCCACACGGTCATCCCGGCACGCAGCCCGGACTGCACCCCGGAAGGGGCGTCCTCGATGACCAGGCAGTCCTCCGGTTGGGCACCAAGTCGCGCGGCGGCCTGCAGATACGGCACCGGCGACGGCTTGCCTTCCTCCACCGCGGCGGCGTCCACGAGGACTTCCGGGACCGGCAGACCCGTCCGCGCGAATCGTCCACGTACCCGGTGCTCGTAGTTCGACGTCACCAGTGCCCAGGCCCCGGGCCGCAGAGCGTTCAGCAGCTCCGAGGCACCGTCGAAAGCCGTATAGGTGCCGGTGCGGACGTCGTCGTCCTCCAGCTCGTGCAGTGCGGCCAGGCATTTCTGAGCGTCCCGGTCCGGAGCGACCTGCGCGAAGGTCTCCATCGGCCTCGTCCGTAGCGCCACTCGGTAGACCTCATCGGGGTCCAGTCCGTATCGCTCTGCCCACGTTCGCCAGACCAGGCGCTGATTGTCCACGGCATCGATCAACGTGCCATCGACATCAAACAGGACATACCTCATCGCACCAGGCTGGCCGGGTTCACTGATCACGCTTCGATCATGCCATCAGGCCCTGAGCAGGCAGTTTGCGGGAAAAGCCTTAGTGGCCGTTGTTGTACCGATCGTGGAGCCTGGCGAGTCGAACGGGGTTCTGAGTCGGGTGATGTTGGGGTGGTCCGGGCATGAAGGCAGGGCCTCTTGGTAGCTCGGGGTTGCGAAGCCAGCCGAGTTCCAGGAGACCCTGTTGCCGCAGTTCTACGCGCCGATGCCGGTGGAGTTCAACTCGGCTGCCCCGTCGTGTGGTTGTGTCGCCCACCGGTTCGGAAACGCAGCCGATCATCCCGAGCATGTTCGGCGCTATCCGTCCGATATGACGGACGCGGAATGGGAGACGGTCCGACTGCTGCTGCCAGTTCCGGCCTGGCTGGAGGGCCGGGGCGGACAGCCGGAGGGCTACTGCCACCGCCAGATGCTCGATGCGGTGCGCTATCTCCTCGACAACGGCATCAAGTGGCGGGCGATGACGGTCGATTTTCCGGCCTGGAGCGCGGTCTATGCGTTCTTCCGCCGCTGGCGCGAGCAAGGACTGATCGCCGAGTTCCACCACCGGCTCCGCGGCCAGGTGCGTCACGCCGAAGGGCGGTCGGCGGAACCGACGGCGGCGATCGTCGACTCGCAGTCCGTGCGGGCCGCGGAGACCGTCGGCGCCTCAACCCGCGGCTGGGACAACGGCAAGAAGGTGGGCGGCCGCAAGCGGCACATCAGCGTGGACAGTCTCGGGATGCTGCTCGTGCTGGTGACCGGCGCGAACGTCCAGGACCGCGATGCCGGCCTGCCGCTGCTGGAACAACTCCGCCGACTCCACCACAAGATCACACTCATCTGGGCCGACGGCGGCTATGGCGGCCGGCTCGTTGACTTCGCCCGCGAACACCTTGCCATGGCCCTGACCGTCGTCAAACGCCCCGACGACAGCACCGGCTTCACCGTGCTGCCCCGGCGGTGGTGCGTCGAGCGCACCCTGGCCCGGCTGATGCACCGCCGACGCCTGGTCCGCGACTACGAACGCCTGCCCACCACCAGCGAGGCGATGGTGATGTGGTCGATGACCGTGCTCATGGGGCGTCGCCTGGCCCGGCGCCGGCCGCACTCACCCGGCTGACACGCTCGCCGCCGCGAACATCCCGGATGCCGACTGCACCACCCAGCCCCGTTCCACCAGGCGCTTCAACCTCGCCCTGAGACCCTCGATCTTCGCGGGGACCAGCTCGAGATCCAGCAACTGAGCCAAGTCCTTGGCCCGCAGTCCGCCTTGAGGCGCCCCAGAGGCAGGCACCGACATGATCCTCTGGTAGTCCGGTGCGAGCACGCCCGCACCGAGGCCCTCCCGGCGATGCGGCACCACCGAGCCCCGCTTCGGCACCGTCTGGAGTCCATCCGGGCAGGCCAGCGCCTCCTGCGAGCCCGTCTCCTGCGGCTGGGACAACACCTGGCTCACCATCTCCCGCGCGGTCACCAGCCGTTCCACCTCCCGCTCGGTTTCCTCGAGCTCTGAGCGCAGCAGCTCGGCCCGTTCCCGCATGGACGCTTCCTTCGCCTCCAACAACCCCAACACCGACGCCACAAGCCACCCCGAACGAGAAAGAACACAGACGAGACATGCCTTCCTGGCCCGGCAGAAAGCCACTCCCACCATCAGAAACTCAGCGATCAAGTTCGGAACGACAACAGGTACTTAACGACGATTCAGAGCGGGCGATCAGTATTCACCACCGCGCCCCGGTCGACTCACCTCGCCACCCCTCTCGCCGCGAGGGGGGTGGGGAACAGGATGTGCGAACTTCTGGTCGTCCAAGTAATCGGCCGGGTCGGTGACCTGTAGCGATCTTTGCCATAGGTTGCTGACCTGGCCTTTTATCGATTGGAGGCGACGGGTTGCGACAGTCTTGATCGGGTGTCTTGCGGACTGTATGCGGACAGGGTCCGTTCGACCCGCAAGGGTCAAGACAAGGCCGTGGCAGGAACGGGCTGATCTTGCCACGGCCCTGATTGCGTGGGTGCCGGCTATCGAGGGTGTGACCTCCGTGTCGGGGCGTTCGAAGCGGTCGCTCACTGATCCTCGCCGCAACCCGGCTCTTCCGGGGCATCCTCGACATGTGTATGCGTCGCGGATGGCCTTCCGGGAGGTTTTTCGTCTGTACTCATTGGGGGCGGAGGAAGCGGGGGGTGTGGAGGCGGGGGAGGAAGCGGCCGTCGGATGCGTGTGTGGAACAGGATCGAAGGGAAAAGGAATCCGATGGCCCCGCCGGCTGCGATACCTAGCAGTGCAGAAAATAGAAGATCAGTACTGATGCCGGACTCTAACAGTTTCGGCATCCCTGCGATGAGGAGGCCGACCGCGCTCATCCCTAGCGCCCCCCACCAGCGGTCACGTAATTCTGGCGACTTTCTCTTCACTCTTTTCCTTTCGCTTGCTCAGCCCTCGAAAGGGGGCGCGCGAGACTGGTAGTCTCGCGCACCCCTATTGGGCCATGCGCTCGGTTACCCCCTAAAATCCCTGCCTGAGGGACCTTGCGAGAGGCCCACCTACGATTCCGCCGGTGGCTCCCCAGAGTGAACCGTTGAGAAAGGCATCGCTGCGATCTTCGGGGCTTCCGCCAGCAATCGTCGAGCCAATAGCCGCACCGGAACCAGCAGAGACTCCGGCGACTACTGCCCCGGCCACGAGGCAACCGACGCCTGTAGCGCACACGGTGGCCACCGCCGCCACGCCGACGGCCGTGCCAATGATGCCGCCGAGTCCTTCACCGATATCCGGCCACCCGAACAGGCCGCTGGGGTCGATGATGTTGGTGGGGTCACCAGAGGCGTACAGGTACGGGTTGGCTTCGAGGCCCGAGGGGTCGGGCTGGGTGAAGCGGCCGAGGTTGGCGTCGAAGTAGCGGGCTCCGAAGTGATACAGGCCGTTCGGGTCCTGGTAGCCGCCGGCGAACCGGTACGGCTGCGGGACCTTCTCGCTGGTGCTTGTCACGCCACGAGGGCTGTAGCTGTACGTGTTGACCTTCTCGCCGTCCGCGTTGACCACGGCCTCGACCGTACCGAGGGCGTCGGCGAGGTAGTAGTACGTGGCGTCCTTGGTGCGGAAGGAGTTGAGGGTGCCGCCCGGTTCACGCGTGAAGTTGGTGTCTACGCCGTCGACCGTCTGGGCGGACAGGCCCACCGGCCCGTTGTGGAAGGTCGTGCTGCCGAACTGGATGCGCTCGGAGCTGTCCGTGCTGCCGTAGCGGGCCTTGTGCGTCGTGCCGCCCTGGGTGGTCGAGGTGAGCTGGGAGTAGTCGCTCCACGTCTGGCCAGTGCGGGTCAGTTCCGCCGTCGGAGCAGCTGAGGTCTCGTTACCCGCGCCGTCGTAGGACCAGTTGGCCGTCGAGCCGTTCTTGCCGGTGATCTGGGAGGCGTCGTTGTAGGTGTACGTCGAGCCACCGGGGCAGCCCGCGGCGATGCCCTGCGAGGTGAGATTGCCCGCACCGTCGTAGCAGTACAGCCAGCTGTTGTCGTCTGCACCGTTCTTGGTCTGCTTGGTGAACGTCAGACGCCCGGCGGAGTCGTAGGTATAGGCCCGCTTGAGCCCGGTTACGGCGTCGGTCCGGGTGCGGATCTTCGAGCCGTCCTTGGTGGTGGCCCCGCTGGTGTACGTGTAGGTGTACGCCAGGTCCATCAGAGTGCCCTTGGCCGAGGTTGCCTTGATGGCGGTGGGTCGGTTCGCCTTGTCCATAGTGGTGGACACGACAGTACCGCCCGGGTAACTGACCTTGGTGCGGGCGTCGTTGGCGTTGTACTCGTAGCCGGTCTTCTGGTTGAAGGCGTCGGTGAGCGACTCCAGCTTGTTGGTCTTGCTGTAGGCGTAGCGGATCAGGCCGTTCGGGTCGTGGTAGGTCTCCACGTTCCCGTCCGCCGTATAGGTCAGGACCGTCTGTGAGCCGTCCTGCAGGGTGCGGACGGTCTCCCGGCTGAGCGGGTCGAAGTCGTACTTGACCACACCGGTGGAGTCCGAGCGCTGCTTGAGGTTGCCGTCACCGTCCCAGGAGTACGTGACGGTGCCGTTGGTGCTGGAGACCTTGGTGATGCGGTTGAGGCTGTCGTAGACGTAGACGGTCTTGATGCCGCGTCCGTCGAGCATGGTCTCGGGGCGGCCGAGGCCGTCGTAGGTGTAGGTGATCACGCCGAGCGGGTTGGGCGGAGTGACCTTGGTCAGGTTGCCCTTGGCGTCGTAAGTGAACTTTGTGGCCTTGCCGTTGGCGTCCTTGGCCTCGCAGCGCTGGCCCTCGAAGCCGCCGCAGGTGGGTGTGGCCGGGTTGTAGGTGAAGGTGCGGGTGCCGCCCTCGGTGCCGGCGACCGTCTCTTTGGTGGTGTTGCCCGCGCTGTCGTAGGTGTAGCCGACCGAGACGCCGTCCGCGGTGGTGACCTTGCCGGGTACGTCGGCGCCCGCGATGGTCTGGTACGCGGTCAGCGACGAGGTCGCGCCGGTCGGCAGCTTCGCCGAGGTCGGGTTGGAGCGGGCGTCCCAGCCGTAGGCGGTGACATTGCCTGGGGTGCTGCCCACTCCCATCGCATCGACGGCGGTGGTGACGTTGCGGTTCGCGTCATAGGTGCGTGCGCGCGAGTGCCCGAGCGCGTCGACCACCTTGGTGATCTCGCCGTCGGCTTCGTAGGTGTAGATGGTGGAGTCGCCGACCGGGTCGGTCACCGTGGTGGTGCCCGCGGCGTTCGGGGTGTCGTTGCTGTAGCGGTAGTTGTAGGTGGGGCCGGTCTCACCGGAGCCGTCGAAGGCGGTGGCCCGCTTCATCGACGTGACGCGGTTGTGGCTGTCGTAGGTGAAGACCGTGACCCGGCCCTCCGGCGTGGTGATCTTCGTCAGGCGGCGGTCGGCGTCGTAGCCGAAGCTGGTGGCCTTGCCCTCCGTGTCCGTGGTCTTGGCCAGGTCGCCGGACGGATTGAGGTCGTAAACGACGGTACGGTTGGCGTTGTCCTTGGCCTGCCACTGCGAGGCGTTCGTCTTGAGCAGGTCGACGAAGCGGCCTGAGCGCTTGTCGGTGAGCTTGAAGCCCTTGTGCTCGGTACCGTCGTCGTGCTGCTCGACGGTGATCTCGCCGCCGTTGCGGTCGTTGATCTTGAGCAGGGTGCCGGAGGCGTTGTAGGTGTCCTTCTGCCCGGAGCCGCGCTCGGTGATCGTGTATTCGCCGCTGGAGGTCTTCTTCAGGTCCAGCCGGTAGCCCTCGGGGGTGGTGAAGGTGCCGTCGGTCTTCTTCGTGAAGGAGACCGAGCCGCCGGTGACGTCGTAGAGCGTGACCTTGTCGGTCTCGATCTGCAGGTACCGCTCGTAGCTCGCCCACCAGCGCTGCGAGATCTTGCCCCAGGGTGCGTCCATCGAGTTGTACGTGCGGGTCAGCTGGACCTGCTGGCCGACACCGGCGACCTGGAGGTCGGTCGCCGCGAGCATCAGGTTGCCGGACGAGTAGTTGATGCGCGCCACCAGTGAGTCGGTGACCTGGACATCGGATATCTGGTGCCAGGGCACCTGTCCCTGCCCCTTGGGTACCACGGCCTCCGCCGCGGCGAGTGCCTTCGCGGTCGGTTCTGGAGCCTTCTTGCCGGAGTGGGCTCGAGCCTTCTGCGCGGCCCGCCACTGCGCAAGCGCGGCGGACGGCGCCTTTTCATCGTCGGCGGCTGGGGCCTTGGTCGTGCCGACCTTGACGGGCGGCATCTTGGCCCTCTCATCGCCCTGGCCCCAGGCCGAGACCGGTTTCTCGGCGTTGCCGGGGGCGGCCAGGGCCGGGACTGCTCCCACGGTGAGTGCCACGGCGACCGAGGCCGCCATGGCGGTGCGTCTTGCATGAATCCGGGCGCGTCTGAACGACGTGCCATGGGCACGTGACGACATGCTTCTCCTCAGGCAGACAAATCCCAGTGGCCCCTACGGCCACTGGGTCCCCGCAGGCTAAGCAGCACCTCACAGCAAACTCCTAGGAGCGCGATGACGGTTGCCTTGACTTTCAGCCCCGCGGATCTACGCGGATTGCGCGAATTGGTCGTCAAGGAGCGGAAGTTGAACCTTCACTTCGTGCTGTCAGCAGCCAGAGTGAAGTGGTGAGGGCGAATGGCCTGAATAGCGGGCGTCGTTGTTACCGAGAAGGTTCGCCGGTGAGCCGGTTGCCGATGGGCGGATTCCTCCACCCGTCGAGGGAGACATCGCCCTGGTCGACGACACCGGCGAGTTACTCGCCAAACGGCACATCACCGACGACGCGGCCGGATACAAGATCCTGCTCGACCTGCTCACCGAGTGCGGCGACACCGAAGACGCGCCCATCCCGGTCGCAATCGAGACCTCCCGGGGACTGCTGGTCGCGGTGCTGCGTCAGGGCAAGCGCCAGATCTTCGCGATCAACCCGATGGCAGCTTCCCGCTACCGCGACCGGCACAGCGTCTCACGCAAGTCGGATCCGACATCGTCCATGAGATTCGCAGGTCGGCGGGGGGCTCCCTCCTTGTGTGTTGCACACCTGCCGGGTGGCCCCGACAAAGTCGCTGCAAGGAATTCGACTTGCCGGGCCGTGTGACTGCGCCGGAAGCGGCTCTAAATGACCAGAACTCGGCGCCCGCGCGTGTGACCGGTGCGGCTGGCGATGTGGGCCGCCGCGGCCTCGGCGAGCGTGTACGACTTCTCGATCGGGATGTGGAGCTTGCCCCGCGAGATGAGGTCGGCCGCTTCGGCGAGCGCGGCCGGTACGCTCCCGGCCGCGCCGGAGAATCGGACACCGAGTTCCGGCGCAGCGAGATCGGCGATGGAGATCACCTTCTGTGGGTCCCCGGTCAGCTCGACGAGCTCGCGGATTACGCCCGAGCCGGCCAGGTCGAGGGCCGCGTCGACACGGCCGAGCTGCCGCACCCGCTCGACCCAGCCCTTGTCGTACGTCGTGGCGAGGGCCCCCAGGCTGCGCAGGTAGTCCTGGTTCGCGGCCCCGGCCGTACCGATGACCGTGATGCCGCGGTCGCGGGCGATCTGCAGCACCGCCGATCCGACTCCGCCGGCCGCGCCGCTGACCAGGAGCGTCTGCCCAGACCGCACCCCGACCTCGCGGAGGATGCGCAGCGCGGTCTCGACCACGGAGGGGTAGCCAGCCGCCTCTTCGAACGAAAGCCCCTCGGGCATGCGGGCCCAGGCCGACAGCACGGCGAACTCGGCATATGTACTTGCCCCTTCGCCGAAGACGTGGTCGCCGACCGCGATCCCTTCGACGTCCTCGCCGACCTCGTCCACCACCCCGGCGGCGTCCAGTCCGACCCCGGAGGGCAGCTCGATCGGATGAGCCCCCAAGACCTGGCCTTCGCGGATCCTCCAGTCGACGGGGTTCACGCCTGCCGCCCGCACGGCGATGCGTATCTGGCCGGGGCCCGCTTGGGGCTCCTCGGCATCGATGAGTTGCAGAACTTCTGGACCGCCGAACTCGGCGAAGCTCACTTTCTTCATGCGGCCGACCGTAACACTAACGGTTAGTGTTTAGTAACGGTTTCTATTTTGGATCTGGTAGCGTAATGGCATGACCGTGCCGACGACCGGACGCCGTGAGCGCAAGAAGGCCGCGACCCGCCAGAAAATCGCTGACACCGCCCTGCGGCTCTTCCTGGAACGCGGGTACGACGCGGTGGGTATCCGGGACGTGGCCTCCGAGGCCGACGTGGCCGTCACCACGCTTTTCTCCCACTTCGCCTCGAAAGAGGCCCTGGTGTTCGAGCGGGACGGCGATTTCGAGCAGCGCCTCACGCAGGCAGTCATCGATCGGGCACAGCACGAGCCACTCATCCCTGCATTGCGCCGCGAGATCCACGCCCTGGTGCGCCATTGCACGACCAACGGCGCCGCCCCGATCTGGCGCCTGATCGATGAGTCGCCCGCCCTGCGGGAGTACGAGGAATCTATGCGGCTGCGCCACGCGGAGTCGTTGGCAACGGCGCTCGTCGCCGCCCCCGACCTGCAGCAGAGCGCGACGGCCTGCCGCACGATCGCGAGGTTCGTGATCGATGCCTATTCACTGGCCCGTGAAGCGGTCGACCCACAGGCTGCGGTGGACGAGATCTTCCACATGATCGAGGCAGCCTGGAAGGTCACCTGCCCGTCGGCGAGCGGCCGCCGGGGATCCGACGGGTCGCGGCTGCGGGCCTGAGAAGGCGTCGCTTACCGCGGCGACGCAGGAGGTTGGCGTCGCCGCGGTAAGCGGCGATGGTCTGCTCGAACTCGTTGTTGGCCTATGGCGCGGTGGTGGTGACTGCAAGGACCGCCGAGGAAACGACACGAAGTTGAGACTCCGACGTCCGACACCACGTGAGACCACAGAAGAAGCTGCAGGCTACGAGGGCGCTCTCCGACACCGGCCGCGGGACCCTACAGCGCCTCAGGCCGGGGCCGTCGGTTTCTTCGATTCGGCTGATTCGGCGGCGCGGTATTGGGCGTTGATGCGTTGGGCTTCTTCGAGCTGGTCCTCGAGGATGATGATGCGGCAGGC
>NZ_JAOZYC010000031.1:0-10128 GCF_035798155.1 Streptomyces endophyticus
CCCCCCGCCCGGAACGGCTGGGGCTCTGCCCCCTACCCCGCTGCTCAATCGCCGCAGGGGCTCAAGTGGCCAGTGCCTCCTCGCGTTTGCGGGCCTCCGGTACTCGCGGGCTCTCCCGGTGGGCGGGGTCATTGACCTCGCCGACCAGGAGTTCCAGTACGTCCTCCAGGGCGACCAGGCCGAGCACGCGGCCGGAGGCGTCCGCGACCTGGGCCAGGTGGGTGGCCGCGCGGCGCATCACCGTGAGGGCGTCGTCCAGCGGGAGTTCCGACCTCAGCGTGGCCATCGGGCGCCAGAGCTGCTGCGGGACCGCGCGGTCCATTTCGGGGCCGTCGATCAGGTCGAGGACGTCCTTGATGTGGAGGTAGCCCATGAAACCGCCGTCTTCGGAGCAGAGCGGGAAGCGCGAGTAGCCCGTGCGGCCCGTGAGACCGATGATCTCGGCGGGGGTGACCGCGGGGCCGACCGTCACCAGGGAGGCGCGGTCGATCAGGACGTCCGTGACCGGGTGGGAGCCCAGTTCCAGCGCGTCCTCCAGGCGCTCCTGTTCCTCGGGGGCGAGGAGACCCGCCTGGCCCGAGTCCTCCACGAGACGGTTGAGCTGCTCGCTCGTGAAGACCGCCTCCACCTCGTCCTTCGGCTCGACCCCGAAGAGCCTGAGGATCAGCCGGGCGCAGGCGCCGAGGGCGATGGTGACCGGCTTGCAGAGGCGGGCGAAGGCGACGAGGCCCGGACTGAACCACAGCGCCGTCTTCTCCGGCGCCGCCATCGCCAGGTTCTTCGGCACCATCTCGCCGATGACGAGGTGGAAGAAGACCACGGCCGCGAGCGCGATCACGTACCCGAGAGGGTGGATCATGCCGTGCGGGACGTGGGCCGCCTCGAAGACGGGCTCCAGGAGGTGGGCGACGGTCGGTTCGGCCACCGCGCCCAGGGTCAGCGAGCAGACGGTGATGCCGAACTGGGCCGCCGCCATCATCTGCGGCAGGTGCTCCAGGCCGTACAGGACCTGCTTGGCGCGCTTGCCGGGAATGGGTTCGATCTGGCTGCGGCGGACCGACACGAGAGCGAACTCCGCGCCGACGAAGAAGCCGTTGGCGAGGACCAGCAGGGCCGCGAAGAGGAGTTGCAGGGCACTCATCGGGCCGCCTCCAGGACGGGCAGCGCGGTGTCCGCCGCCTGGACGATACGGACGCGCTCGGCCCGGTAGTGGTCGACGGTGCGCACCGACAGGCGCCAGCCGGGAAGTTCGGCCTTGTCGCCGGGGGCCGGGATGCGGCCCAGGAGATCGGCGACGAGTCCCGCCACCGTCTCGTAAGGACCCTCGGGGACGTCGAGGCCTATGCGGCGCAGGATGTCGACGCGGCAGCCGCCGTCGGCTTCCCAGGCGGGGCGGCCGTCCTCGGGCGGGGCGACCGCCAGTTCGGGGCGTTCGTTGAGCACGTCGTCGTGCTCGTCGCGGACCTCGCCGACGAGCTCCTCCACGATGTCCTCCAGGGTGACGACCCCGGCCGTGCCGCCGTACTCGTCGACGACGACGGCGATCGGCTGTTCGCTGCGCAGCCGGCCCAGCAGGGGCTGGACGGGGAGGGTCTCCGGGACGAGCAGCGGGGGTTGCGCGATGCGGCCGACCGGCGTGCGCAGCCTTTCGTGCGCGGGCATCGCGAGGGCGTCCTTGAGGTGGACCATGCCGATGATCTCGTCGATCCGCTCCCGGTAGACCGGGAAGCGGGAAAGACCCGTGGCGCGGGTCAGGTTGACCACGTCCTCGGCGGTCGCGGACGCCTGCAACGCGCTGACCTTCACGCGCGGTGTCATGACGTGCTGCGCGGTCAGCCCGGCGAGCGACAGGGTGCGGACGAACAGGTCGGCCGTGTCCTGTTCCAGGGTGCCCGCCTGCGCGGAGTGCCTGGCCAGGGAGACCAGTTCGCCCGGGGTGCGGGCGGAGGCGAGTTCGTCGGCGGGCTCGACGCCGAGCGCACGCACGATCCGGTTCGCCACCGCGTTGAGCAGGGCGATGACCGGCCGGAACAGGCGCGAGAAGGCGTGCTGCGGGCCGGCCACGAACCGGGCGACCTGGAGTGGCTTCGACACCGCCCAGTTCTTCGGCACGAGTTCGCCGATCACCATCTGCACGGCGGACGCGAGCAGCATGCCGACGACGACGGAGATGCCGCCGACGGCGCCCTCGGGCAGGCCGACGGCGGTGAAGGGGCCGCGCAGCAGCTCGGCGAGGGCCGGTTCGGCGAGCATGCCGACGACCAGGGAGGTGATGGTGATGCCGAGCTGAGTGCCGGAGAGCTGGAAGGACAGCTGCTTGAGGGCGTTGACGACGGTGCGGGCGCGCTTGTCGCCCGCGGCCGCGGCCTTCTCGGCGTCGGGGCGCTCCACGGTGACGAGGCCGAATTCGGCCGCCACGAAGAAGCCGTTGGCGAGGATCAGGAGGAAAGCGGCCGCAAGGAGCAGCAACGGGATGGTCATGCCGCCGCCTCCGGGGACGTCAGCGCGCGGAGCGCGCTATGTCGGGAGGGGGCGGCGCAGGTACTACCGGACGATCCGTCCATCGCTGGAGGGAGTCACTCCTCGGTTAGCAGGAGCCCTTGGCTCCGCCGGGTGGCGGGGCTGGGGCGGGGCGGCGCGTTTGGCGCGCCCCGACACCAGATTAATCAAGCCGGGGGCCGAAGTGGCAGGGGCTACGCCCGCTGGAGTCGTCGGCATCGGGGTTGACGTCTCGGGGCTCCGCCCCGGGCCCCGCTGCTCAATCGCCGCAGGGGCTTGGATGGTGGGCCGCTTCCGTCAACGCGCGGAGTGCCTTCGCGTCGCGGATCGCGGACTGTTTGGCCATGCCGGGCTGGATGCCCATGGCGGCCATGCTGGTGCCGTCGGTGAGGTCGAGGAAGACCCAGGGGTCACCGGGGCGCAGGTTGACCTTGACGATCTCCGCCCAGGACAGGCGGCGGCTGCGCGCCACGTTGACCACCGTGATGCCCTCGGTGTCGGCGACGATCCTGGGCCGGGCGAGCAGCCAGAGCACGGCCCAGAACAGGGCCCCGGTGAAGACGAAGCTGGACTTCTCCGCCGGGCTCAGGCCGCCGAGCAGCAGCGCGACGACCGTGATCGCCACGAAGGACGCGGCGCCGAGCGTGTGCAGGACGGCGCGGGTGCGGCCCGGCCGGAAGGTGACGGGCAGGCTGGGCTGGTCGGACAGGTCGGACATGGTGTGGAAGTCCTCAGAGGCGGCAGGCGTGGATGGCCGTGGTGAGGATGGCCCGCGCGCCGAGGGCGTACAGGTCGTCCATGATGCGCTGCGCGCCCTTCGACGGGACCATGGCGCGCACCGCGACCCAGCCCTCGTTGTGCAGCGGCGAGATGGTCGGCGACTCCAGGCCGGGAGTGAGGGCGACGGCCTTCTCCAGGTGCTCGGCGCGGCAGTCGTAGTCCATCATCACGTACGTCCGGGCGACGAGGACGCCCTGCAGGCGGCGCAGGAACTGCTCCACCTTCGGGTCAGCGGCCTCGTCCGCGGAGGCGCCCTTGTGGCGGATCACGCAGGCCTCGGACCGCATGATGGGCTCGCCGAAGACCTCAAGGCCGGCGTTGCGCAGCGATGTACCGGTCTCGACGACGTCCGCGATGGCCTCGGCGACGCCGAGCTCGATGGCCGTCTCGACGGCGCCGTCGAGGTGCACGACGTTGGCGTCGATGCCGCGCTCGGCGAGGTACTTGCCGACGATGCCCTCGTACGACGTGGCGATGGTCTTGCCCGCGAGGTCCGCGAGGTCCTTGACCGCGCCGGGGCGGGAGGCGAAGCGGAACGTCGAGCGGGCGAAGCCGAGCGGCAGGATCGTCTCGGCCTCGGCGCCGGAGTCGATCAGCAGGTCCTCGCCGGTGATGCCGATGTCGAGCTTGCCCGAGGACACGTAGATCGCGATGTCCTTGGGGCGCAGGTAGAAGAACTCGACCTCGTTGTCCGGGTCGACCGTGACGAGTTCCTTGGACTCCTTGCGCTGCCGGTATCCGGCCTCATGCAGCATGTCCGACGCAGGCCCTGAGAGTGAACCCTTGTTGGGGACGGCGATGCGCAGCATGAGGTCGGATTCCTTTGCG
This sequence comes from Streptomyces endophyticus, assembly GCF_035798155.1. Classification (NCBI taxonomy): domain Bacteria; kingdom Bacillati; phylum Actinomycetota; class Actinomycetes; order Kitasatosporales; family Streptomycetaceae; genus Streptomyces; species Streptomyces endophyticus. The sequence continues at coordinate 4,108 of NZ_JAOZYC010000031.1, forward strand.
TAAGGGGTGAGTTGTGGATGGGGTGGATACGCGGACCTGGCGCCTCGGCGGGCTTAGAGGTGCGCGTACACGTCGTCGAGTGAGATGCCGCGGGCGACCATCATCACCTGCACGTGGTAGAGCAGCTGCGAGATCTCCTCGGCAGCGGCGTCCTTGCCCTCGTGCTCGGCGGCCATCCAGACTTCGGCGGCCTCCTCGACGACCTTCTTGCCGATGGCATGGACCCCCTTGCCGACCAGCTCAGCGGTGCGGGAAGTGGCGGGGTCGCCGGTGGCTGCCTTGTGCTGGAGCTCGGTGAAGAGCTCCTCGAACGTCTTATTGGACATGGTGGCGTCTACTTTACGCGTCCCGGCCCCGCGCTCAGCGCCAGGGCTCGGCGATGGTGCGGAGCGTGGCCGCGGTGGCGACGGCCGCGGTGACGGCCTCGTGCCCCTTGTCCTCGCTGGAGCCCTCGATGCCGGCCCTGTCGAGCGCCTGCTCCTCGGTGTCGCAGGTCAGGACGCCGAAGCCGATGGGGACGCCGGTGTCGACGGTGACCTGCGTGAGGCCGTTCGTCACGCCCTGGCAGACGTACTCGAAGTGCGGGGTGCCGCCGCGGATGACGACGCCGAGCGCGACGATCGCGTCGTAGCCGCGGTCCGCGAGGACCTTGGCGACGACCGGGAGCTCGAAGCTGCCGGGGACGCGGAGCACGGTGGGCTCGCTGATGCCCAGCTCGTTCAGGGCGCGCAGGGCGCCGTTCACGAGTCCGTCCATGACCTGCTCGTGCCACTGGGCCGCGATGACGGCCACGCGCAGGTCGCCGCAGTTCTTCACGCTCAGTTCGGGTGCACCCTTGCCGCTCACGCGCTTCTCCTCGTACGTACGTAGATCAACAGTCGGTTACTACTGGTTGTTGCAGGCGGACGTCCGCGGGGCGTCCAGCCAGGGCAGGTCGTGGCCCATGCGGTCCCGCTTGGTGCGCAGGTAGCGCAGATTGTGCTCGCCCGCCGTGACGGGCATCGGCTCCCGCTCGGTGACCTTGAGGCCGTGCCGGGTGAGGGCCTCGGTCTTGTCGGGGTTGTTGGTCATCAGGCGCAGGCTGCGCACGCCGAGGTCGCCGAGGATCTGGGCGCCGGCCGCGTAGTCGCGGGCGTCGGCGGGCAGGCCGAGTTCCAGGTTGGCGTCGAGGGTGTCGCGGCCCTGCTCCTGGAGCTCGTACGCGCGCAGCTTGGAGACGAGGCCGATGCCTCGGCCCTCGTGTCCGCGCAGGTAGACGACGACGCCGCGGCCCTCCTCGACGATGCGGCGCATGGATTCCTCCAGCTGCGGGCCGCAGTCGCAGCGCAGCGAGTGGAAGATGTCGCCGGTGAGGCATTCGGAGTGGATGCGGACCAGGACCTCCTCGCCGTCGCCGAGCTCGCCGTGGACGAGGGCGACGTGCTCGACGCCGTCGACCGTGGAGCGGTAGCCGTAGGCCGTGAACTCGCCGAAGGCGGTGGGGAGTTGGACGGTCGCCTCGCGCTTGACCGTGGGCTCGGAGGTGCGGCGGTAGTCGATCAGGTCCTTGATGGAGATGATCGTCAGGCCGTGCCTGCGGGCGAAGGGGACCAGCTCGGGCAGGCGCAGCATCACGCCGTCCTCGCCCGCGATCTCCACGATGGCACCGGCCGGGCGCAGGCCCGCGAGCCGGGCGAGGTCGACGGCGGCCTCGGTGTGGCCGTCGCGGACCAGGACGCCGCCCTCCTTGGCGCGCAGCGGGAAGATGTGGCCGGGGCGGACGAAGTCGCCGGGCTCACTCCCGCCCGAGGCGAGGAGGCGGAGCGTGGCCGCGCGGTCGGCCGCCGAGATGCCGGTGGTCACGCCGTGCGCGCCGGAGGCGTCGACGGAGACGGTGAACGCGGTCTGCATCGACTCGGTGTTGTTGCCGACCATCTGCGGCAGTTCGAGCCGGTCGAGCTCGGCGCCCTCCATGGGGGCGCAGATCAGGCCGCGGCACTCGCTCATCATGAAGGCGACGATCTCGGGCGTGATCTTCTCGGCGGCGACGACGAGGTCGCCCTCGTTCTCGCGGTCCTCGTCGTCGACGACCACGACGGGGCGTCCTGCGGCGATGTCGCGGACGGCCATCTCGACCGGGTCGAGGCTCAGGTCCTCGACCTCGTAGAGGTTGGGTGCCGTGCTCATGCGCGCGCTCCTTCCAGCGAGGTGGTGGCGGGGGCGGCGGCGCGGGAGCGCTGCCACCAGTCGCGCATGCCCCACAGGACGAGCGCGCCGTAGATGACGTAGACGAAGCCGGAGAAGGCGAAGCCGTTCGCGAAGTTCAGGGGGACGCCGACGAGGTCGACGAGCAGCCAGGCGAACCAGAACTCGACCATGCCGCGGGCCTGGGCGTACATGGCGACGACGGTGCCGACGAAGATGTACGCGTCAGGCCACGGGTCCCAGGACAGCGCCGGGAACGCGGTGAACAGGCCGCCCACGGCGAGCGTGCCGACGGCGGCGGCGCCCACCAGGTAGCCGCGCTCGCGCCAGCTGGCGAAGCGGACCGCGATGGAGCCGTCCTGCGCCTGGCCCTTGCCGCGGTTCCACTGCCACCAGCCGTACAGGGCGACGAGGATGACGACGAGCTGCTTGCCCGCGCTGCCCGAGAGGTGGGCGGTGGCGAAGGCGGTGAGCAGGATCGCGCCGGATATCAGCTGGGCGGGCCAGGTCCATATGGAGCGGCGCCAGCCGAGCGCGAGGGCGATCAGACCGATCGTGTTGCCGATCATGTCGGACCAGAGGATGTGCTGGCCGAAGATCGTGAACGCCTCGGTGTTGAGCCAGTTCACCGCGCACCGCCCTGGGCTCCGAGCATCCGCTCCACGTACTTCGCGATGATGTCGACCTCAAGGTTGACCGGGTCGCCCGGCTGCTTCACGCCGAGCGTGGTCAGGGCGAGGGTGGTCGGGATGAGGCTGATGGTGAAGTAGTCCTCGGCGGCCTCGACGACCGTCAGGCTCACGCCGTCGACGGTGATCGAGCCCTTCTCGACGACGTACTTCGACAGCTCGGCCGGCAGCGAGATCTTGACGATCTCCCAGTGCTCGGAGGGGGTGCGCCCGACGATCGTGCCCGTCCCGTCGACGTGGCCCTGCACGACGTGCCCGCCGAAGCGGCCGTCGGCCACCATGGGCCGTTCGAGGTTGACGCGGGAACCCGTGGCGAGCGCGCCGAGGCTGGAGCGCTTGAGGGTCTCGGCCATGACGTCGGCGGTGAACTCGTCGTTCCCGTGCTCGACGACGGTGAGGCAGACGCCGTTGACGGCGATGGAGTCGCCGTGTTTCGCGCCTTCGGTGACGACGGGACCACGGACGCGGAAGCGACACGCGTCGTCAAGCATCTCGACGGCGGTGATCTCGCCCAGCTCTTCGACGATTCCGGTGAACACTTCCCCGGTCCTCCCTTTACGGGCCTGGACTCCGGGGCACTGTCGTACGACGACGACAGAACGTACGGACTGCGACACCAAGGGCGACGCCGCGGTCGACACCGGTCCCCTTGGAGACCGCTGAAACAGCCGGCGACGCGCACTTACGTGCCCGCCCGCCGCGCACTGCCTCCCATCCGGACTTTAACCGTCGGTCCAGGAATTTCACCTGGTCAACCGGTCACAAGGTGCGTGACCGGGTCGCGGACTGTAACCGCCGGTTCGGACTTTCACCGACCCCGGAGTGCGCTGCTTCTGGTACACCGCCAGTCTGCCACGTCTCCTCGACCTGCACGCATGCGAACGCTGTGGGCTGACTCACAGGTCACGGCGCTGGTTTTCGCCCGTTCGCGGGAATACGCCGCCGTTCTGGCAGTCTGAGGGCGTGACCAGCACGCAATCCGCCGAACGCGCGGCCCGCGCCGCCGAGTTCGAGAGCCACAGGCCCCGGATGTTCGGGCTCGCCTACCGGATGCTCGGCTCCGCCGAGGAGGCCAAGGACGCGGTGCAGGACGCGTATCTGCGGTTCGGCGCCACCGAGCCGGGGGCCGTCGAGCACGTCGGCGCCTGGCTCGCCAAGGTCGTCACGAACCTCTGCCTGAACCGCCTCTCTTCGGCCCGCGTCCAGCGGGAGCAGTACGCGGGCCCTTGGCTGCCCGAACCGGTCCTCACCTCGGACGGCACGCTCGGCCCGCTCGAGTCGGCCGAGCAGCTCGACTCGGTGTCGTGCGCGCTGCTCGTGCTCCTGGAGCGGCTCACGCCGACGGAGCGGGCGGTGTACGTGCTGCGGGAGGCCTTCGCGTACGGGTATCGGGAGATCGCCGGGGTGCTCGACCTCGGCGAGGCCAACTGCCGTCAGCTGTACCGGCGTTCCGTGGCGCGTCTGGAGGAGGAGCGGGCGCGCTTCGAGCCGTCGGAGCGGGTGCGGCGCGAGCTGGTCGAGGCGTTCGTGGGGGCGGCCCGCGAGGGCGATCTGGCGGCCCTGGAGAAGATCCTCGCCACGGATGTGCAGTGGTGGGGCGACGGCGGCGGCAAGGTCACCGCGGCCCGCAAGGCCGTCGCGGGCCGCGAGAAGGTGCTGCGGTTCCTGGAGGGCATCGCCGAGCGGTATCTGGTGGGCGTGGAGCTGCTCGTCGCCGAGATCAACGGGGAGCCGGGGATCGTCGCGCGGCAGCCGGACGGGAGCCTGTTCGCGGTGGTCTGCTTCGAGGTGCGGGAAGGGCGCGTTTCGGTCGGGCGCACGATCCTGAACCCGGACAAGCTGGGATTCGTGACCCGTCAGCTCGGTATGGCCGCGTAGGGCTGTCACAAAAGCGCGGCGCCGCCGGTTCTCAGCTGACGACGGGGGTTCCGCAGGGGGACGCCCGGGTTCGAAGGAGCTGAGACGGCGATGACCACGACCCTGGTGACCGGCGGAACCGGAACGCTCGGCCGGCTCGTCACCGAGCGGCTGGCCGGGGCCGGGCACGAGGTGCGGGTGCTGAGCAGGCACAGCGAGCCGTACGCCGTGGACCTGCGGGAGGGCGGGCCCGCGCTCGACCGGGCCGTGACCGGTGTGGACGTGATCGTGCACTGCGCGACGACGCAGACCGGCGGCGACCAGAAGGCGGCGGCCCGGCTGATCGAGGCGGCGCGGCGGGCGGAGGTCCCGCACCTCGTCTACATCTCGATCGTCGGCGTGGACGAGGTCCCGTTCCCCTACTACAAGGCGAAGCACGCGGTGGAGCGCCTCGTCGAGGAGTCGGGGCTCGGGTGGACGGTGCTGCGGGCGACGCAGTTCCACGACCTGGTGGCGACGGTCGTGCGGGCGGCGGCGAAGCTTCCGGTGGTGCTGTTGCCCTCCGGGGTCAGCGACCAGCCCATCGAGGTGGCCGAAGTGGCGGAGCGGTTGGCCGAGTTGGCGGTGGCGCCGCCGGCGGGGCGGGTCGAGGACATGGGCGGGCCCGAGGTCCTCGCGTTCACCGATCTTGCGCGTACGTATCTCAAGGCGACGGGGAAGCGGCGTCCGGTGGTGTCGGTGCCGCTGGCGGGGAAGGCGTACCGGGCGTTCCGGGCGGGCGGGCATCTGGCGCCGGAGCGGGCGGTCGGCAAGCGCACCTTCGCGGAGTACCTGGCCTGAGCCGCCCGCTCCTCCCGGCGCCCGCACCCCCAGTCGAGTGGATCGTCGGGCCGCGGGCGCCGTGCCTGCCCGCCGAGCGCCCGTGGCCCCGGCAGCCTCACCGGTATGACAATCGGACGCCATGTCTCGCGAGCCGTCGTCCTCGCCACCACTGCCGCACTCACCGGAGCGACCGCGTCCGCGGCGCTGGCGGCGGGGAGCGAGACGGTGGCGTTCAGCGGCGCGGAACACACGGTCACCGTGCCGGAGAACACCTGCTCGGTCACCATCGACGCGTTCGGCGCCGCGGGCGGCGACGCGCTCTACGGGGGCGCGGGCGGCAAGGGCGCCGAGGTCCGCGCGACCGTCGACGTCTCGGCCGGGCAGGTGCTGACCGTGAACGTCGGCGGCGCCGGCACCGGCGGAACCTCCGAGGCCCCGGCCGCCCGCGGCGGCTACAACAGATCGGAAG
>NZ_JAOZYC010000032.1:0-9584 GCF_035798155.1 Streptomyces endophyticus
GGCGCCCTCGACGCCGCGGCCGACGCGCTCCGCGCCCACCCGGCCGCCCCGGCGACCGCCCCCGAACCCCTCGCCGTGCACCACCTCTCCCACGCCATGCTGCACGGCGTCCGGGGCGGTTACGACGACGGTTACGCGGCCGCCCGCCTGGCCCTGGACGCCGCGCGACAGGTCCCCGGCCCGCACGGCCAGGGCCTGCTCGCCCGCTCCTACGCCCTCCAGGCCACCAATCTGGGCCTCTCGGGCCGGCTCACCGAGGCCCGCGAGGCCGGCGACCACGCGCTCGCCCCCGCCGAGGCGTACGGCGACCCGACGCTGCTCGGCACGGTCCTCTCCACGCTGCGGGAGAACGCGCGCCGCCACGGTCGGCTGCGCGAGGCGGTCGAGAGCGGCGAACGCGCTCTCGACCTCGCCGACCGCTCGGGCAACCCGACGGCGGCGTCCTTCGAGCGTCTGAACCTGGCCGAACTCCACCTCCTGCTGGAGGAGTTCGACGACGCCACCGCGCGCGCCGAGGCATCCGTGGCGCTCGCGGAGGGCGACGGCGCCTGGTGCCTGCCGTACGCGCTCGCGACGCTGGCGCTGGTCCGGCTGCGTACCGGGGACACGTCGGCGGCCGCGGACCTCCTGGACCGCGCCGCCCCCGCCGCCGACCACCTGGGCGACCGCCAGGCGCGCTACGAGGTCAGCGCCGCCCGCGCCGAACTCGCCCTGCGCACCGGCCACCCCGAAGCCGCCCTCCGTGCCCTCGCCGACTGTCCCGACGACGCGCCGGCCCTGACCGCCTGGGCCCAGCTCCGCGCGGGCCGCCCCGAGGCGGCCCTGGAACTCGCGACAGCGGAGGCCGCCCGCGCCGAGCGGACCGGCGAACGCCTCGCCGAGGTGGAGGCCCACCTGGCCCACGCGGCAGCCCTCTCCCACCTGGCCTCCCCCCAAGCGGCCACCCACGCCCTGACCCGCGCGACAGACCTGGCCCAGTCCCTCCCGTACCCGGCGGGCCTCCGAAGAGCGACAGAGGTCCGAGCCCTGCTGAACGCCCCCTCGGTAAATCAAGCCCCTGCGGCGTTTGAGCAGCGGGGTCCGGGGCGGAGCCCCGAGACGTAGGCACCCGACGACCGCACCGGGACGACGACCCTCGAACGATTGGCCCTGACGGGTGGGCGCCCCGCGAACCCCGTATCCGCCGGGACCCGCCCACCGTTAACCCGACATGATCTCAACTCGACGCGCCCTCACCGCTGTCCTCCTCGCCGTCGGAGCCGCGGCCGCCGCCGCCCCCGCGGCCCAGGCCGCCGAACCCATCTCGCCCACCGGCACCCTCGACTCGCTGTCCACGATGGCGATTCCGGCGGACCAGCAGGAGCAGCTGCCCAGCACCGCGGAGCAGCTCTCCGGGCTCAACCACCTGAACGACCTGCACCAGGCCACCGACCTCGTGGCTCCGGTCACCGGACTGATCCCCGCGATCCAGTAGCGCGAGCGCGCGCACGCCAAAGGCGGTGGACCGGATCGGTCCACCGCCTTTGGCGTGCCTGGCGTACGAAATCCCGTACGGAGAGGGGCGGTTACGCGTCCCGGCGACCGCCCCTCAGTCCGTTCAGTGGTTCGCGGTGCCGTTCCCGGCGAGGACCGGGATGTCGCTCAGGATGTGCGAGAGCGGCTCGTCACCCTTGGCCTGGGTGGAGTTCTCGGTGCACTGCTGGTTCTGCGGCGCCGACAGGACGGGGATGTCCTGGACGGAGACCGGCACGACGCCGACGAGCGAGCCGACGTTGGCCTTGGCCGGCAGGCCGACGCAGGGCTTGTTCAGGGAGCCCTGGACGAGGCCGAGCTGCGGGCTCATGTCACCGGCGGTGGCCGAGTTGCCGTAGGTCTGCGACGAGCCGTTGCCGCTGGTGGACGTCGTGCCGCCGTCGTCGCCGATGGCGAGGGCCGACGGGGCGGCGACGGCCGAGAGGCCGGCGACGGAAACAGCGATCGTGGCGGCTGCGAAGAGCTTCTTCATGGGGTGGTTCCCTTTCGATACGCGCGCTCCGGATGCGGAGCTACGTCTGGTCAACTGGATTGCATTCCGGGCAGTTGCGGACCGAAACCCGTTCGGACCATTCCCGCGCGAGCCAATCGCAGGAAATTCGGCACTGTGCGCGACCTCCCGAACATCCGGATGCGACGGATCAAAAGGCTCGTACAGCTACCTGAATTTCCGGCCCGGGCCGGAACGGCAGACCGGGCCGCCGACGCGGCGGCCCGATTCATGCAACGGATCGTCAGTTGTTGCCGACGCCGTTGCCCGCGAGGACCGGGATGTCCTCCAGGACGTGCGAGAGCGGCTCGTCGCCCTTGGCCTGGGTGGAGTTCTCGGTGCACTGCTGGTTCTGCGGCGCCGACAGGACGGGGATGTCCTGGACGGCGACCGGCACGACGCCGACGAGCGAGCCGACGTTGGCCTTGGCCGGCAGGCCGATGCAGGGCTTGTTCAGGGAGCCCTGGATCAGCGCCATCTGCGGGCTCATGTTGCCGTACGTGGCGGAGTTGCCGTACGTCTGCGAGGCGTTGTTGCCGCTCTCGGACGTGGTCCCACCGTCGTTGCCGATGGCGAGGGCCGACGGGGCGGCGGCGGCCGCGACACCGACGAGAGATGCGGTGGCCGCCGCGACAGCCATGGCCTTCTTCAGCATGAGGAAATTCCCCTTCTTTTTCCGTCTGGGAGCACTTGTATCAACTCCCTACCTCGCCATCGGTTGCTCACGTTCACTCGGACGTGGCTGCGATCGATTCCGATTCCGGCCCGGGTTCGATGAAATGAAAATCTCGCCAGTACGGGCTGTGTGGCAGGGGCACGGGTGATCGAGCGGACGCCGATGCCTGTCCGATCGGGTGGATATGCGGAACCATTTCGGCCCTTCGCAGTTGCGCTCTGTGCAGTAAGCCGGTGTCCGTCAGAAAAGGAAACAGAACCATGCTCAAGAAGGCCATGGCCGCCGCAGCGGTCGCCGTCTCCGTCGTCGGCGTCTCCGCCGCAGCCGCTCCGCAGGCGCTCGCCATCGGCGACGACGGTGGCACGACCTCGACCAGCGGGAACGGCTCGTCGCAGAGCTACGGCAACTCCACCACCGCCGGTGACTTGAGCCCGCAGCTCGGTCTCGTTCAGGGCTCCCTGAACAAGCCCTGCATCGGCCTGCCCGTCAAGGGCAACGTCGGCTCGCTCGTCGGCCTCGTGCCGGTCGCCGTCCAGGACGTGCCGATCCTGTCGGCGCCGCAGAACCAGCAGTGCACCGAGAACTCCACCCAGGCCAAGGGTGACGAGCCGCTCTCGCACGTCCTGAGCGACATCCCGGTGCTCGCCGGGAATGGTGTGCACAACGGCTGATCGGCCCAACGCGCACACGGCTCGGGCCGCCGGCTTTCCGCATTCGCCGGCGGCCCGAGCTCTGTCATGGGGCGCCGGGCCGGAGGAGTCACGGGGCGCCCGGGTCGGGGGCCGCCCTCCCAACGGCGTGGAGCCGACGGCTGACAGGAAGGCGGCGCGGCCAATCTCATGACGGCCCCAAGTGGACCATCGGCCCGCCGCCCCACAAGAACCGGTTCACTCGTTCGCTGACGACGTCACCCCAAAGGGGCGACGCGACGGCCAGTCACCCGTTCGGAACCGCAACCCCTTGTACGGCCGCCCCGTTGCACCACGTGCCAGGCACCCGCGCTGGCCGAACAGAACGACCTCCAAGGAGCATGCTTCATGTCGCGTACCGCGAAGGCAGTCGTCTTTTCCGCAATGGCCGCCGCTGCCATGGCCGGCTCGGCCGGCGTCGCCGCCGCCGACTCCGGCGCGCAGGGCGCTGCCACCAACTCCCCCGGCGTGATCTCGGGCAACACCGTGCAGGTTCCCGTGCACGTGCCGGTCAACGCCTGCGGCAACACCGTCGACGTCATCGGCCTGCTGAACCCGACGTTCGGCAACACCTGCGTCAACGACTGACGGGCACAGCCCGACTCTTCCGCAGCCGCCCCTCCCCGAGGGGCGGCTGCTCCGTTGTGCGGCTCCTCCGGGTGTGCGGTTCCTTCGGGTTTCGGCGCAATGACGCACACCCCAAGGTCGAGACGCTCGTTGAGCAATCAGAAGCGAATGTTCCAAACCGACGACGCGAGTTGTCGAGGGAAGGCATAAACAATGAAGGTTCTGAAGACTGCTGCCGTTGTCGCCGGATCGATGGCGATTGTCGGTGCCGCCGCTCCGGCATTTGCCTCGGACCTCACTCCGATGAGCCTGAACGGCGCGGTGAACACGATCACCAGCCAGCCGACGCTCGATGTCGCGCCGGTGGACAGCAACCTGCTCGACCCGAAGAACGACGGTGGCGCCGTCAGCACCGTCTCGGGCGCCGTCGACGGGCTGAACGAGAGCGGCTCCGGCTCCGGAGCCGGCAGCCTGCTCGGCGGTCTCCCCGCCGGTCAGTAGGTTCGTACGGCGGGCCACTCGTCGAAGGCTGGTTCGGGACCTCGGGTTCCCGAACCAGCCTTCGGTATTTCATCCTCGGAATGCGTTACGCCAGGCGAGTGAACCGTGGCCGGTGTGCCGACCGCGTCTGGCTAGGCTTCTTCGGTGACTTCAACAGTGAGCAGTGGCCCCGCATTTCGAGCAGCCGACCTGGGAACTCTGGCGGTCATCGCCTGGAGTGGAGAACACCCCGACGGGAAAGGTGACACGCCCTTTCTCCTCGCGTATTCCATGGGTGATTCCCCGGCAGGACCCGAGGCCGCGGAAGCGGCCGTGCGGGGCCTCCTGGAGACCAACGACCTCACGGTGGGCACCGTCGTCCACGACGCGACGAGCCGGCCCCGGTTCCCCGTGTCCCTGCTGGTCGAGGCGGGCCAGGCCGTCGTCACCATGCCGCTCCTGAACGCCCAGTGCCCCGTGCCGCCCGAGTGGCTGGCGGCGGCGGAGGCCCGCAAGAGCGCGTACTTCCTGTTCACCACGCGCGTCTGGCCCACCGCGACGCCCGGCTCCCCGGTCACCGAGAAGGAGTTGGAGGAGTTCGCGGGCGACGAGGAGACCCTCACGGCCGCCGCGCACTGCCTGCTGCCCATCCGGCGCGTGCGCGCGTGACGACGGCGTCGGCATGGTGATCCCGACCCGCTGGTGGGATTTCTGGACGAGCTGACGGACACGCCCCCCGATGGCGCAATTCGCCCGATTCATGGCGTATTCACGGTGTGATTGGCACGTCATATTCCCTCACCTCTTAAGGGAGCAACGATGCGTCTTCGCACATTCGCGGCCGCGGCCGTGCTGGCCGGGACCGCTGTCATGGGATCCGCTGCCATGGCCTCCGCGGTGGACGGCCCCGACGGCGCCAGCGCCACCGGTGTGGCCCAGAACAGCCCCGGTGTGCTGTCCGGGAACATCATCCAGGTTCCGGTCGATGTGCCGATCAACGCCTGTGGCAACTCGCTCAACCTGATCGCCGCGCTCAACCCGGCGGCGGGCAACGTCTGCGCCAACGGCTAGTCAGCCGGCACCAGTTCGGACGGACAGCGCCCGGGACGGCTTCGGCCGTTCCGGGCGCTGTTGTCGTCAGGTGTCGTCCCCCGGCGCCAGATCCCGCAGGGCGCGGTCGATGAGCCCTTCGAGGCGGCCCTCGCGCTCCGGCAGCATCCGCTCCGTACGGACGAGGAACTGGGCCAACGCGTCGTGAGTGAGGACCAGTTGGGGCTCGCCGGGCGCGCTGCGCAGGTCCACGATGACCAGCTGGTCGCGGCCGGGCACGCGATAGGGCGCGACGCGTACGTCGCCGTCGCCCGCAGCCCGTTCGAGCCCGTCGAGCAGCAGGTCCCGCGACAACGGCCACAGCACGGACCCCGGGACGCCCGCCTCCGCGCCGCCCCAGGCCGTCACCGTGACGGCCAGCGGATCCGTCAGCCGGAACCGCAGCTCCACCTCCACGGGGTGGAACAGGTCGTCGCCCCACCGGGCCATCGCCGCGATGACACCCACGAGTTCGTCCGGCGCGTCACGGGTGTCGGGCGCGTCGCCGGAACCCGGTGTGATGTCGTCCGCATCCATTCAGCGCCCCCGCCGCTTCTGGGCAACGTCGTGATTCTTGCGGCGCTCGACGACCCCCATCAACCGGATGGCCCGGGGAAGATCCGTCGAGATCTCAGACTCTGCAAACGCCCTGCTCATCGCCGCCTTCACCGGGTCCCGCGAGGGTGCGACCGAAGGCGAAGGCGCCCGGTCCGACCCGGTAGCGGCCCTCGGTGTGCTCCAGCCAGCCTTCGTGCGCGAGCGTGCGCAGCAGGTGGTAAGTCGTCGCCAGCGGTACGTCCAGGAACCGCGCGAGCCGCTTGGCGGTCAGCCCCTCCGGGTGGCGGGACGCCTCCGTCAGGATGCGCAGGGCGCGCTCCACCGACTGCAGCCGGGTGCCGCCCGCGGTCCGCGGCTGCGCCATGTGTGTCCTCCTTCGGTGCCGCGCGGGCGTCGGGCGCCTCGCGTGGGCGTCCGGCATGTCATCACTGATCTTTGAAGATCCGGTACGCCCGATCACCGGCCACCGGGCCGTGTGCTGCGGTCCACCCGGGTGCGCAAGGGCGGCCACCCGGCCCTGGACGGGGGGCCGCGGCAGCTGATAGGGGCACGCATGAGCGACGCGACGCTCGTCTCCGCGCAGGAGCCGCCCGCGCGGAGTCCCGGCGGACGGTGGGGGCTCGCGCGCCTGGTGACGTCGCCGCTGCACGCCACGTTCCTGGTCCTGCTGGTCGTCGGCCTGGTGCGGACCGTCGTGGCGGGGGTGTCGGGGGAGCAGTGGCGCGTCGGGGCAGGGCTCGCGCTCGGCCTCGTGTACTGCTTCGCGCCGGTCGCGGAGCGCCGTTCGGGGGCCGACCCGGGTGCCCTGCGGCTCGCGAGCCGGACCGACCCCTTCACCCTCGGCTGGCTGGCGGCCCTGTTCGGCCTGTGGCTCTGGCTCGATCTGACGGGGACCCAGTTCCGGGTCCTGGTCGCCGCGTTGTACTTCGTCGTGCTGATGTTCCTGCCCCGGCTGCGCACGCTCGGGGTCGCGGTCGTCGCGGTCGCCGCGGCGGCGGTCACCACGCGGCGGGGGCCCGCGACCGTCGGGGACCAGGAGATGGTCGTCGTGGGCGCCTTCCTCGCCCTGCTCCTGGTCGTCCTCGCCTTCCGCAAGGAGGAGCGCCTGCGCGGCTCCGCCGAGGCGGTCATCCGTCAGCTGCGTGACGACCGCGGGCAGTTGGCGACGGCGCAGCGGCTCGCCGGGCAGGCGGACGAGCGGCGCCGAATGGCGGCCGAGGTCCACGACTCGATCGCCCAGTACCTGGCGGGCGTCAAGCTGCTCCTCGAGGGCGCGGAGCGCACCCTGACCGCCGCCCCCGCCAGGGCCGCGGAGGCGACGCACGCCGCCCTCGACCTGACCAACCTCGGCCTGCGCGAGGCGCGCGTCCTCATCGACTCGGCGCACACCGACCGCCCGGCGGGCGCCCCCGACGGCACGCTCCCCGAAACGGTCGAGAAGCACCTGTCGGCGGTGCGCCAGGCCCTCGCCGCGGGCTGGCGGGTGGACGGCAGGGCCGCCTCCGCTCCCGGCGCGGAAGGCCCCCCGAAGATCGCGTTCTACACTTCGGGCGAGCCCGGCCCGCTTCCGCCCGACGTGGAACACACCCTGCTGAGGCTCGCGCAGGAAGCGGTGTCCAACGCCCTGTGGCACGCGCGGCCGCATCAGGTCACCGCCACGCTGACCTACGAGCCGCAGGAGGTGACCATGACCGTGAGGGACGACGGCCGGGGCTTCGACCCCGCCCGGGTGCCCGACGACCGGCACGGCCTGCGCTCCCTGCGCCACCGTGTCGAGGGCCTCGGCGGCACGTTCACGGTGGTGTCACGCCCCGGCTCGGGCACCGAGCTGAGCGCCGGGCTGCGGCGCGGGCTCGCCGAGGGAGACGTAGCCGAGGGAGACGTAGGTGAGCGGCGCGGATGAGTGACGTACTGAGTGGCATACCCGAGGCGGCCCCCGCCCGGACCGGCCGCACCCGCCCCATCCGTGTCCTCGTCGTCGACGACCACCCCGCGCTGAGGATCGGCCTGCGCACCCTGTTCACGACGGTCGACGACCTGTCGCCCGTGGCCGAGGCGGCCAACGCCGCCGACGCCCTGCGCGCGGCCCGCCGCCCCGAGGCCCCGGACGTCGCCGTCGTCGACCTCGACCTCGGTGCGGGCGTCGACGGCGGCATCCGGCTCGTCCGCGAGCTGCGCGCGCTGCACCCCGCGCCCGCCGTCCTCGTCCTCAGCGCCTACGTCACCGCGCAGACGGTGACCTCCGCGCTGCGGGCCGGCGCCACCGGATTCCTCGGCAAGGAGGCGTCCGCCGAATCGCTGCTCGCCGCGGTCCGCGCGGTCGCCCGCGGCGAGACGGTCCTCGGCCCCGGCGTCTCCCGCCACGCCCTGCCCGGGCCCCAGGGCAGCGCCCCGGTGCTCACGCCCCGCGAGGCCGACGTGGTCCGGCTCGTGGCGGCCGGCCTCTCCAACCGCGAGATCGCGGCCCGCCGGGGCATCAGCCCGAGCACGGTCAAGAGCGCCCTCAGCGCCGTCTACACCAAGCTCGGCGTGGACAGCAGGGCGGCAGCGGTCGCGACGGCGGCGGGTCAGGGCCTGCTCCCCGGCCCTCCACCACCGCTCTCCGGCGGAAGCCCTGTCGCTCGATAGAGGGTGACAACGGAAAAGGCCCGGCACTGATTTCTCAGTACCGGGCCTCATCTGCTGTTTCAGCTGTCGGGGTGGCGGGATTTGAACCCACGACCTCTTCGTCCCGAATGAGGTTCGGTCGTGATCATCACCGGTTGGATTGCTGTTTTGCCTGTTCAGAGCTTTAGGGTGGGGTGGTCTTGGGTGGTGCCGAAGGGGCTTGGGGAGCGGGTTGGCTCCCAGATGGCTCCCAGCGGGCGGAGTTCCGGTCTCCTGCTCGGCCGGGATCCGGCGGGGATCGTGCCACAGCGGCCATCACCACGACGACTGCCACCGCTGTGGCGATACACCGGCTCGGTCACCCGAGGTCCCGGTCGCTTGCCCCGCACTGACCGTCGCGTCTGCCGCCGGGCGTTCACCAGGGGAGCGGATCCGGGCGGTGGTGTCACCACCCGAGGCCCTCGGACGCGATGTGGTCCGGCTTCGACGACTCGGGGAGCTTGTTCATCCAGCCGTCGTCCTGGACCGTCAGTTCCAGGAACCGCTTATCCAAGGGCTCCACAGCCAACTTCAGCAGCTCGGCGCCTTTGGCCATAGCCTTCTCGACGACGCGTGGGTTCCTGGGTGAAGCGCGGGTTTCGGGTCAATTATGGCGCGGCATCGAGGTCGCCCTTGGCCTTGGATACCTGCTGGAGGGCCGCGTACTCGTTCCGATCGAGTCGCACGATGTCCTCTCCCCCGTCGGGGAACACGGTCCCGGAGCCCTTGAATCCGTAGGTGCGACCGTTGACCTCGTAGCGGCTGGTGGCCTAGGGCGTTTCTGATGGCTCTTGGACGGTGTCGCGGAGCCAGATGACGACTGCCGCGACGGCCAGGGTGCCGTTGAAGATGTAGT
>NZ_JAOZYC010000033.1:0-9411 GCF_035798155.1 Streptomyces endophyticus
GGAGGGCGCGGGCCTGCGCGGGGTGCGGACCGGGGCGGGCTTGGGCGTCCGGCCGGGACCCGTCGCGGTCGAGCGCTCGACCTGGGCCTTGGTGACCACCGCGGGCCGCAGCGGCACGGCCACCGGGTCCGGGTCGTCGCGGAAGAGGAGGTGGACCGGGATCTCGGTGGTGGACTCGTTGCGGATGAGCCGCGCGGCGCGCGCCCCTCCGTCGGTTTCGGTCATGGAACCCTCCGCGTTGCGCGTCATGAGAACAGCCGGCGCCAGGTCTCGGGGCCCGGGTAGCCGTCGGCCGCCTTGCCCCGCCAGCCCTGGGCCCGCTGGAAGGCCTCGACATTGCGCCGGTCCGCCTCGCCCCAGCGTGGCCCGGGGCCCTGGCGGTAGAACTTGCCGAATCCTTTCTTCACGAGCTGCTTGCCGAGCCGCGTGACGTCGGAGTTCTCCGCGCCGGGCCGGAACTTCGCCTTGCCGGGGAAGCCGGACGACGTGGTCCGCTCGGCGCCGCCGCTGCCGGCGGACGGGATGCTCCGGCCCTGCCCCGTCGACAGATACGCCCAGGTCGTGGGCCCCGGGATGCCGTCCGCCGCCTTGCCGCGCCAGCCCTGCGCACGCTGGAACGCGCGCGTCGCCTTACGGTCGGCCTCGCTCCACTTCGGTCCCGGCCCGACCCGGTAGAACCGCTTGCCGCCCCGCTCGACGAGCATCTTGCCGAGCCGTGTCACGTGCGCGTTGTTCTTGCCGGGGCCGAAGTACTTGGCGCCGGGGAACCTCGACGACGACGCGCTCGAACCGGAACTGCCGTCCGTGACCGCCCTGTAGCGGTACGCGAGGTAATTGCTGGAGTGGCTCCAGTACGCGTACGGGGTGGCCTGCACCCGCGTGCCGGGCTTGGTCTGCTCGTACGCGATGTACCGGGTCCGGGACCCGTCCGTCCAGCCGCCGAAGATCGTGACGTGCGAGCCCTTCTCCGGGTCGGCCGGGTTGTGGAAGAGCAGCATGTCGCCGGGCCGGAGCTGCGACTTGGTGATCCGGGTGCCGTACTGGGCGAGGCTCCCGGTCCACTCGTTGCCCGGCAGGCCCCACGCCATGGAGACGAAGCCGGAGCAGTCCTGGCGGTAGCCGTCCTTCCAGTACTTGTTCATGTTGTACGGGACCTTGGCCTCGACCCACCGCCTGGCGCGGTCGAGGATCGCGGTCCTGGAGGTCTTGCGCAGAGTCGTGGACTGGACCAGTGACACGGAACCGGCGAGCGGGGCCGGCGCTCCGTGCAGCGGTCCCGTCCCGCCCTGCGGCGTCGTGCCGCCCTCGTCGCCCGGGGCCGGGGTCAGTGGTCGGGCCTCGTGGTGTTCGGCCGCGGCCGCCGGGGTGATCTGGAGGCCCCCGATGACGGTGCCCGCGGCGGCGGCGAGGACGAGGGCGTGCCGGGCGCCCACCCTGGTGCGCACCGGGTGCGGCACCGCGCGCCGCCACTCGGCGCAGCCGGCGCAGTCGCAGTCCTCTGCCGGGTCGACGTCCTTGAAGACCGGGGCGCCCATCGGCTCCGCCGTGTCCCCGCGCTCCATCCGCTCCATGCGATTCCCCTCACACTCCGGTGCCGGACTTTGGAATAACGAGCCTCGATTCCGCACGCTGGAAGCGTCTCAACTGTCCTGACAAATCGCATGTTGACGGTCCGAATGATTGAAATCCCCAGAATTCACCCATCCTCTCGGCGCGTCGACTGGTCAGAAGCACCCTGGAGGCTCGGGTAAAGTTATGGACGTCGACAGGCGCCATTAGCTCAGTTGGTTAGAGCAGCGGACTCTTAATCCGCGTGTCCGGGGTTCGAGTCCCTGATGGCGCACCTGAAGCCGAAGGCCCTCCGCAAGAGCGGGGGGCCTTCGTCGTTGTCTTCTAAGCCCCTGCGGCGATTGAGCAGCGGGGTCCGGGGCAGAGCCCCGAGGCCCGTCACGCGTCGCGCGTGAACTCCCGACCCGGGGCTCCGCCCGCCCCCGACAAGCACGGCTGGGGGTCCGGGGGTTATCCCCCGGGGAATACAGCATCCGCGTGTCCGGGGTTCGAGTCCCTGATGGCGCACCTGAAGCCGAAGGCCCTCCGCAAGTGCGGGGGGCCTTCGTCGTAAGCCATTCAAGCCCCTGCGGCGATTGAGCAGCGGGGTCCGGGGCGGAGCCCCGAGGCCGCAACGCCGGGCGGGCCCCGGGCGGAGACCCAGGCGTAAACAGCACGTTTCGCTGCGTATCGGCCTTGCGATCATGAACCGGGTCACAGCACTCTGTCATGGAGCCATTGGCTCCCAAGATGCTTACGGTACAAGGCAGTTGAAATGGGCGCCGTGTCACGCCGGGCCCGAGCCGGTTGCCGAGCGCGCGGGGAGGGGGCCCCGCTCATGAACCGATGCCGAGGGGGGCATCATGCAACCGGAAGGCCGCCGTACCAGTCTTAGGTAAGGGTGGGACGGTGGCCCGCCAGTGATACGTCCGGGGGCACGGTCAGGGGGCCCGTTCCCGGGCGCAGGACCGACGACCACGCGGTGACGCGTGCGGGGGGATGACTCATGACGTCGACGCCGACGGGCGCCCGGCCTGAATTCGACCCGTCCGAGACGACCCAGCTGCGAGTGCCACCGAACCGCACTGGCGGTTTCCGGCGCATCAGGAAATCGTTGCCACGCTACGACTACGAGCACTACAGCCGGCTCGCCGGGCCACTGACCCAGCCCGATCCGAACAAGCCGTACAAGGTGCGCTATCGCTCGCTGCTCTCACAGGAACCGCACAGGATCCGGGCCGCGCTGATGCTGGGCGCGGCCCCGCTGCTCTCGCTCGTCCTGCTGTTCTGGCTGATGCAGCCCACGCACTGGACCGAACGGGACTATCCCGCCTACGACTTCCTGCCCGCGCTCGACATCGTGATGCTGGTGTCGATCGGGCTCATCGAGTTCTTCCGCTGTATGAACGTGCTGTCGAACGCGCACGCCACGCTGGTCGCCAGAGACCCGATCCCGGTCGTCCCGGAGACCGGCACGCGCGTCGCGTTCCTCACCTCGTTCGTGCCCGGCAAGGAACCGCTGGAGATGGTGACGAAGACCCTGGAGGCGGCCGTGAAGCTGCGCCACCGGGGTCTGCTGCACGTCTGGTTGCTCGACGAGGGCGACGACCCCGCGGTCAAGGAGGTCTGCGAGCGGCTCGGCGTGCACCACTTCTCCCGCAAGGGCGTCGCGAAGTGGAACCAGCCGAAGGGCCCGCACCGCGCCAAGACCAAGCACGGCAACTACAACGCCTGGCTGGACGCGCACGGGGACGCGTACGACTTCTTCGCCTCCGTCGACACCGACCACGTCCCGCTGCCCAACTACCTGGAGCGGATGCTCGGCTTCTTCCGCGACCCCGATGTGGGGTTCGTGATCGGCCCTCAGGTCTACGGCAACTACGACAACTTCATCACCAAGGCCGCCGAGTCGCAGCAGTTCCTCTTCCACGCGCTGATCCAGCGCGCCGGCAACCGCTACGGCTCACCCATGTTCGTCGGCACGTCCAACGCCGTACGCATCAGGACGCTCAAGCAGATCGGCGGCCTGTACGACTCCATCACGGAGGACATGGCGACCGGCTTCGAGATCCACCGGCACCGCAATCCCTTCACCGGCAAGAAGTGGCGCTCCGTGTACACGCCGGACGTGCTCGCGGTCGGCGAGGGCCCCAGTGCCTGGACGGACTTCTTCACCCAGCAGATGCGCTGGTCGCGCGGTACCTACGAGACGATCCTCAAGCAGTACTGGAAGGGCTTCTTCACGCTCCCGCCGAGCAAGCTCTTCAACTACACGATGATGATCATCTTCTACCCGATGGCGGCCATGAACTGGATCCTGGCGGCGCTGAGTTGTGCGCTGTTCCTGGGTCTGGGCGCCTCGGGTGTGAACATCGACCCGACGATCTGGCTGATGCTGTACGGCAACGCGTCGGCGCTGCAGATCGGCCTGTACATCTGGAACCGCCGGCACAACGTCTCGCCGCACGAGCCGGAGGGCTCCGGCGGTGTGGCCGGCATGGTGATGTCCGCGCTGTCCGCGCCGCTGTACGCGAAGGCGCTCTTCGACTCCGTGCTGCGCCGCAAGAGCAAGTTCGTGGTGACCCCCAAGGGCGACTCGGCGAGCCCCGACCGCTGGTTCGGGACCTTCCGCTACCACTGGTACTTCATCCTCATCTTCGGCGGCTCGATCGGCGCGGGCTTCTACTTCGGCCACTCCCACCCGGCGATGATCACGTGGGCCTGCTTCGCCCTGCTGATCACGGCGGCCCCGATGTTCGCGTGGCGCTACATGCTCCGCCAGGAGAAGAAAAAGCCGAAGCCGCCCGCGCAGCCTGTGCAGGCGCCCGAGCGGCCGCAGCCCGCCCCCTCGCACCACACCCAGCAGCAAAAGCCCAGTTGGGCGGCGGGCGGGAGCAGCGATCAAACGATGCAGATCTCCCTTGGGGGACGTAACAAGTCACCATCTCAGCCATGAGGCGTCGAGCCTCTGGAGCTCGGCGACTCACACCTCGTCGCGCTCCCGACTGTCCCCTACGACAGGACGGTCACGGGTCGCATCCACCACCAGGGTGGTGCGGGACCGGTGACAGGGCCCCACGCCAGGACGGACCTGACGACATCGATCCGGTCGACACCAACCACAACCGTCTCCCCGGCAAAGCCGGTTCGTGCCTTCCAAGGGCTAACGAATCGATCACGCCACCATATCCACGGCTGCGGCGCTTCGTGCGGTTTCAACCGAATCAGCCCTTCCCCGGACCGACGGCCGGGGTCTCTCGGAAGGAATGCAGGTGAAAGACGGTGCGAGCCGCCGCCGTGCCCGGCGCATAGTCATCGGCACGGTGGTGGTCCTGGCGCTGGCCGGGATGAACGGACCCTGGCTGTACCGCTTCGGGTCGGCCAAGTATCACGAGTACAAGATCAACAAACCGGAGTACAAGGCCGAGAACGGGCACTGGGACGTCATCGATTTCCCCCAGAACATGCGCCTGAACACGATTCACGCGGCGCTGTTGCACACCGGGAAGATCCTGCTCGTCGCCGGGTCGGGGAACAACCAGAAGAACTTCGACGCGAAGAAGTTCGACACCCGGCTCTACGACCCGGTGAAGAAGACCATCAAGAAGATTCCCACGCCAACTGACCTGTTCTGCACGGGACATACGCAGCTGGCGAACGGGAATCTGCTGATCGCGGGCGGCACCAAGCGCTACGAGAAGCTGAAGGGCGATGTCACCAAGGCCGGCGGCCTGATGATCGTGCACAACGAGGACCCGGACGCGCCCAAGACCATCAAGGCCGGCACGAAGTTCACCGGCAAGGAGAACGGGCAGACGTTCGTCGCCAAGGACAACATCACGGTCGAGCGCGCCAAGAAGGTCTTCAACAAGGCGACCGGAAAATTCCTGCGCAATGAGCCGGGCCTCGGCCGGGTGTACGTGGAGGCGCAGCGCCGCGGCGCCAAGTACGAGACCGGCACCCAGGACAACTACCGGGTGCAGGGCCTGACCGGCCAGGACGCGCGCAATGTGTACGGCATCGCGCAGAAACTCGCCCTGGACAAGAAGGACTTCCAGGGGATCAGGGACAGTTACGAGTTCGATCCGGTCGCCGAGAAGTACATCAAGGTCGACCCGATGAACGAGGCGCGCTGGTATCCGACGCTGACCACGCTCTCCGACGGCAAGGTCCTCTCCGTGTCCGGGCTCGACGAGATCGGGCAGCTGGTGCCGGGCAAGAACGAGGTCTACGACCCGAAGACGAAGAAGTGGACGTATCTGAAGGACGTCCGCCAGTTCCCGACGTATCCCGCGCTCTTCCAGATGGAGAACGGGAAGATCTTCTACTCGGGCGCGAATGCCGGTTACGGACCCGACAACGTCGGCCGCAAGCCCGGTATTTGGGATCTGACGACCAATAAGTTCCAGAAGATACCCGGGCTTTCCGACCCGAACAGGCTGGAGACGGCGAACACCGTCGAACTGCCGCCCGCGCAGGACCAGAAGTACATGGTGATCGGCGGCGGCGGCGTCGGCGAGTCCAAGCTCTCCAGCGAGAAGACCCGGCTCGTCGATCTGAAGGACAGGAGCCCGAGGTTCGTGGACGGGCCGAAGCTGGAGAAGGGGACGCGTTATCCGCAGGCCTCGATCCTGCCCGACGACTCGGTCCTCGTCTCCGGCGGCTCGGAGGACTACCGCGGGCGCGGCGACACCAACATCCTCGAGGCCCGGCTGTACGACACGAAGAAGAACACGTTCAAGCGGGTCGCCGACCCGAACGTCGGCCGCAACTACCACTCGGGCTCGCTGCTCCTGCCCGACGGGCGCGTGCTGTTCTTCGGCTCGGACTCGCTCTACGCCGACAAGGCCAACACCAAGCCGGGCACGTTCGAGCAGCGCATCGAGATGTACACGCCGCCGTATCTGTACCGGGACTCGCGGCCGTCCCTCGAGGGCGGCCAGAAGACGATCCGGCGCGGCGGCTCGGCGACGTACAAGACGGAGCACGCGTCGTCCATCAAGACGGCCCGGCTGATCCGGCCGAGCGCCTCGACGCATGTGACGGACGTGGATCAGACGTCCATCGCGCTCGACCTGAAGAAGTCGGCCGACTCGGTGACGGTGACCGTGCCGGGGAGTCGTTCGCTGGTGGAGTCGGGCTGGTACATGCTGTTCGTCACGGACGACCAGGGGACGCCCAGCAAGGCGCAGTGGGTTCGGGTGCCTTAGCCGCCGGCGTGGGGCGGAGGTCCGAGGTCGTCGTTGCACACGCCTCGGGGCTCCGCCCCGGCCCCCGCTGCTCAATCGCCGCAGGGGCTTGATCGATCTACCCGTCCGCCAGCTTCGCGGCGTATTCGCCCCACCATTCGCCGGCCTTCGGGCCGCCCTTGCAGGTGCCGTCGGACTCGCCGGGGCGCTTGATCCACAGGTAGGCCTTCACCTGCGGGTCACCGGTCTTGGTGGTCGGTTCCTCGCCGAGGGCCCGGCCCGGCGGGTTGCACCAGCGCTCGTCGGCTGCGCCTCCCGTGTACGGCCCGTTGCCGTTGCGGCTCGTGTCGACCACGAACGGCTTGTTCCCGACCTTCGCCGAGAGCTCCTTGCCGTACTTGACCGACTCCTCGGTGGTGTAGAAGTTCGACACGTTGACCGAGAAGCCGTCGGCCTGGTCGATGCCCGACCACTTCAGCGGCTCATAGATCTGGTCCGGCTTGCCCCAGCCCGCGTTGCCCGCGTCGAGGTAGACCTTCGTGTCCTTCAGGGACTTGAACTTCGCGATGGCGCCCTTGAGGAGGTCGTAGCGCTCCTCGTGGAACTGCTCCGGCGTGCAGTTGTCCACCATGTGCTGCACCGCGTCGGGCTCCAGGATCACCGTGGCGGGGCGGTCCCCGATGCCCGCGGCGACCTGGTCGATGAACTCCCGGTACGCGTTCCCGTCCGCCGCGCCGCCGCCCGAGTACTGGCCGCAGTCGCGGTGCGGGATGTTGTAGACGACCAGCAGCGCGTCCCGGTTCGCCTTCTGGGCGGCCTCGGTGTAGCCCCGCGCCTGCTCCGTCGCGTTCTCCGGCAGGAGCCACTCCCCGCTGGGCTGTTCGGCGATCTTGCGGACCTTCGCGGCCTCGTCGTCCTTGCCGTCCTTCGCGAGGGTCGTGGCGGCCTTCGCCGCCTTGCTGTCGGGGTTGACCCAGAACGGGTCCGCGCTCTTGGGCTGCTGCTTCACAGGCCCCGTCGACTCGGCCCCCTCGTTCTTGTCCCCGCCGCCGGATGAACAGGCGGACATGAGCAGCGCCGCCCCCACGACGACCGCTCCGCCCTTGAGTTTCCGGTACATCCACTCCCCCTTGGGTGCACTGTCTGGCTCTCAATCGTGGCATACGCCCCTGTCGTGCCACGAGCGCGTACGCCGCTTGTCAAGGACCTGTTACAGCGGGCACGGCTCGGGTAGGCGGCGACCAGGAACACTCCGATACGCGGGGTGAGAGGGGGCGTGACTTGTCCGGTGAGACGAGTGAACTGCGCCTGGCAGTTGCCCTGCTGGAGTATTCGGAGATCTTCCGTGACGCCTTCGACCCGCCGCGCTATCTGCGCCGCCTGACCGATCACTGCGTCGATCTGCTGGGCGCCCTGGGCGCCGGCGTGCTCCTCGCCCGCCCGTACTGCCCCACCCCGGCCAGTCATCGGAGTGAACAGCAAGAGGACGTACGGGAGTTGGTGGCATCGGACAGTCCCGCGAGTCCGGCGCACGACACCCTGCAGACCGGACGGGCGGTGGCTCCCGTGAAGTTGGGCGCCGCGACGACCGCGGCGCGCTGGCCCGCGTTCACGGCGATCGCCCGGCGGCGCGGGATCGTCTACGCCTACGCGGTTCCGCTGCGCGAGGCCGACGATCTGGTGGGGGCGCTCGCCGTCTTCCAGGCGGAACCGTCGGCGTGCAAGGGCGAGTTCGCGATCGCCCAGGTGCTCGCCGACGCGGCCACCACCGGGCTGCACAATCACCGCGTGCACGCCCGGTACCAGGATCTGACCGAGCAGTTGGGCGCGGCGCTCGCCAGCCGGGTACGGATCGAGCAGGCGAAAGGCATGCTCGCCGAGCGCTGGGCGACCGCCCCGGACGCCGCGTTCATGGCACTGAGACGGTACGCGCGCTCGAACCGGCTGCCGCTCGACCAGGTCGCGCACGCCGTGATCCGCCGCACCCTGCCCGACGGGCGGGTTCGGCCCGACCCGTCGTGAACCCTCGACCACACTCTGTGCTGATGCGCCCAACCGCTCTAAAGTCATGATGAGTGGCCCCAGTCCTCGGCCGGTCCGAACCCACGGACCACCAATGCCTCCCGTGCCGAGGCCGGGCCCTCCCGCAGCCCGCCGCCCGTACGGTCGAGGACCAGTCCGGCCGGCGGCTCCGGGGGGAGCGGGCTGCCGGCCGGACCAGGTGGCCCGCGCGCTCAACCGGCCTTCTGGGGCGGGCCGTCCACGCCCGACAGGTACGCGGACACGATGACGTTCGCGGAGTACGTGCCCGATGCCTCGTCGAAGCTGCCGCCGCAGGTGATCAGGCGGAGCTCCGCGCGCTCGGAGCGGTGCGGCCCGTACGCCTCGGCCGGGTCGAAGTTCTCGCGGGAGAACACCCGGACGTCGTCGACGGTGAACTCGGCGACGGAGCCGTCGGCCCGCGTCACGCGCACCGTGTCGCCCGGCTCGGCCTCGCTGAGGTGGTAGAAGACGGCGGGCCTGCTCTCGGTGTCGACGTGCCCGACGAACAGGGCGGTGCCGCGCTCCCCCGGCCGCACCCCGTCGCCGTACCAGCCGACGACGCCGGCCCGCGCGTACGGCGGCGGGTCGATGGCGCCGCCCCGGTCCAGGCCGCGGGCCACGACGGGCGCCT
>NZ_JAOZYC010000034.1:0-8908 GCF_035798155.1 Streptomyces endophyticus
TTCGGAAGGCCCGCCTTCGTATGTGTCCGGGGATGTGCCCGGGAGAGTGCCCGGCCGGGTGCCCGTTACCTCCGGGCGCGGCTGCGGCCGGGCGGCAGCGCGGGGCGCACCGGCCTGCGGTCCTGCGGGGCCGCCGAGGCGTCCTCCTCGATGCGCAGCGCCAGTGCGGGGCAGCGGCGCACGGCCCGTACCGCGTTCGCCTCCGAGTAGCCGGGCACCGCCGCCTCCGCGACTGTCGGGAAGCCGTCGGGGCCCAGCTGGAGCAGCTCCGGCACGATGTCCGCGCACAGGCCGTGGCCCCGGCACAGCGTCCAGTCCACGGCGAGCCGCTTCCCGCTGGGCGTCGGGCTCGCCGGGGCCTCCGCGTGCAGCGGCAGCACACCGAGGACCGGGCGGCCGCAGCCGGC
The DNA here is from genome assembly GCF_035798155.1 of Streptomyces endophyticus. Classification (NCBI taxonomy): domain Bacteria; kingdom Bacillati; phylum Actinomycetota; class Actinomycetes; order Kitasatosporales; family Streptomycetaceae; genus Streptomyces; species Streptomyces endophyticus. Next base: position 408 of record NZ_JAOZYC010000034.1, read on the forward strand.
GCCCAGGACGTGCGCGGCCAGGTCGTCGGTGAACGCCGAGATCGTCGACTCGATGAACGCCGCCGAACCGTCCGGGTGCTTGCACGCCCCGCGCCGCTTCACCGCGCGCGTGACCTCGCGCAGCGCCTCCAGGGCTGCCGGGCCGCCTCCGTTCAGCACGTCCTCCAGGCCGCGCGCCGCCGCGGGCAGCCCCAGGTAGCAGGGGCCGCACTGGCCCGCGCTCTCCGAGGCCAGCCACTGCGCCACCTTCAGGGCCTCGCCGAGCGGGCAGGTGTCCGGGCCGATCGGCAGGATCGCCCCGGCGCCGAGCGCGCCGCCCGAGGCCTCCAGGGAGGCGCGGGAGACGATCGCGTCCTGCGCGCCGACGCCGTCCAGCCACTTGCCGTGATAGCCACCCGTGAGGACGCCCTGGGGGAGCGGAGGAGCACCGGCGAGCTGGAGTACGTAGCGCAGCGGGACGCCGGACGGCACTTCCAGGACCATCGGGCGGGCGACCGCCCCGGAGAGCGTCAGCAGGATCGTGCCGGGCTCGTCGTGCAGGCCCGTGCGGCAGTAGCGCTCGGCTCCCGTGCGGGTCGCGACGGCGAGCTGGGCGAAGGTCTCCGCGTTCGACAGGAGCGTGGGGGCGCCGCCGACGCCGGAGTCCGAGGCGCGGACCTTGCGGCCCGGCGGCATGGGCGGGCCGCCGTCCGCCGAGCGGATCAGGGCCGAGGACTCCCCGGTGACCATGCGCACCGGATTGCGCTGCACGCGCGCGCGGAGCGGGGCGTTCCGACGGTTCGTCAGGCCGCGCTCGGCGAGGGCCGCCTGCATCGACGCCTCGGTGCTGTCGCGGGTCACGCCGATGACGAGCGTGCGCGCGCCGATCGCCTCAGCGACGAGCAGGGCGCCGTCCAGGATCAGGTGCGGGGCCCGGTTGATCAGCACGGTGTCCTTGCGGCAGGCCGGCTCGTCCTCGCTGCCGTTGACGACGACGACCGGGCGCACTCCGCGCCGGATCGCCGACTCGGCGACCGCGCGGAGCTTCTTGGCGAAAGGGAAGCCCGCGCCGCCCCGGCCGCGCAGGGATATCGCCTGGGCCAGCTGCGCGAGCTGTTCGCCCGCCATGGGTTCCAGCGGTCCGTGCACCTTCAGGTGCATGTCGAGGTCGAGCCGCTCCACGAGGTCGAACCCCGAAGTGAGCTGGGGAAGTCCGACGACCCGGACTTCCGGGACGTCGGGCAGTGCGGTGTTCACTGCGTGCCTCCGTAGGGCGTGGTCCAGGGCTCGCCGGAAGCGGGTGCTTGGTAGGGGCCGGGGAGCGGTTCGGTGGGGTCGGGCGCTTCCTTGTAGTCGGGCGCTGCCCGGTAGAGGTCTTCGTAGGCGCCGCTGTTCGTGCCGTCCCCGTAGGAGGCGGGGTAGCCGGGCACGCCTCCGTAGGGGGTGTCGTACGTCGGGTCGTACAGGGAGGGCGGGGCTGGGGCCGGTGGCGGCGGGGACGGGGCGGGCCACCGCTCGGTGGGCGCGGCTGCCATGGGCTCCGCGTACTGCTGCAGATACGGGACCGACTGCGTGGGCAGCTCCGAGCGGGGGAGGGCGGACACGGCGCGGTAGGCGGCGGCGAAGCCGATGTCGGACTGCGTGGGGGGAGCGGGCTCGAAGGGGGGCTGCGGAGGGGGCGGCGCCGGTTCCGTGCGGGGCTGCGGGGGCTGCGGGAGGGGCGCCCCGGCCCGCCTGGTGCCGCTCGCGCGGGGTCCCGCGTCCAGGAATTCGAGGATGCGCACCGCCACCTTGCGCCGCACGACCTGCGGCGACGCCCGAAGGGCGACCGCGCCGGCGACCGCGACCAGGGCCAGGCAGTACAGGACGGTCACGTACGCCTTCGCGGGCCGGCCCGAGTACAGGCCGTGCATGAGGGCGAAGCACCAGGCCGGGTAGGCGAGCATGTGGGTCGCGCGCCAACGGGTGGCGAGCCGGGCGGGGGAGGCCATGGAGCTGCGCAGCGCGCCCGTGACGCCCGTGGTGACCATGAGGAGCCCGGCGGTCACGCCCAGGCCGATCAGGCCCGCGCTGCCGTTGAAGCCTCCGGAGAACGGGATCAGCGCGCCGAGCGGCGTCACGTGCGAGAGCGCGAGCTTCACGCTGATGTGCAGCAGCAGGAAGACCAGCGAGGAGACCGCGGTGATCCGGTGCACGGCCTGCGCGAGCAGCCGCTGCCGCGAGGTGAGGAAGACCCGGTCGGAGGCGACCAGGCCCCAGACGACGGACGCGGTCAGGGAGACCAGGGAGAGCACGCCCGCGCCGAAGTCGAGCGTCGCCCGCACAGCGTCGCCGCCGGTGGACACGAGCACGGGCAACAGGAGGACGGCTCCCGCGATGAGCAGCCCTGTTCTCCTGCGACGGCTGACGCCGGGAGTACGTGAACTCCTCAGCGTACGAAGGGAGTTCAGGGAGTGAGGGGTTCGAGGGTTCATGGGGGTGACTCCGAACGGTTCGGCACGGTGGTCCCACGGCCCGCACTCTAGATCGAGGCATACCGGGCAGTACGAGGTTTGAGTTATCTCGCTGTTATCTACGAGATGTTTGGTCGTTGCGTTGTCCCGATAGTGGGCGGTACGCCGAGTAACCCCTGGGGTGCGGTGGGGCGCGGGGAAGCCCGTCGCGGGCCGAGCGAGGGCTGCGGTACCCTGACGCCATGCGTGCCGTACGCCTTCTGCTTAGCGAGCCGCGCTGATCAGTCCCGACCCGCCCCCGGGGTGAGTGGTCGGAATCGGCGCGGCGTCCCCTCCTGTGCGAGGGGTTTTTTCATTTCCTACGCGCTGGGCCGCCGGCAGAGACGATCGATGGAGCTTTGAGGATCATGAGCGAGACGAACACCGCCGCCGCTTCCGAGGCGGCGGTCGCGCCGCACCGCTATACGGCGGCCATGGCCGCCGACATCGAGGCACGCTGGCAGGACTTCTGGGACGCCGAGGGCACGTACGAGGCGCCGAACCCGACCGGTGACCTGGCGGGTGACCCGCAGATCGCGTCGCGGCCCAAGAAGTTCATCATGGACATGTTCCCGTACCCCTCCGGTGCGGGCCTGCACGTCGGCCACCCGCTGGGCTACATCGCCACGGACGTCTTCGCGCGCTTCCAGCGCATGACGGGCCACAACGTGCTGCACACCCTGGGCTTCGACGCGTTCGGCCTGCCGGCCGAGCAGTACGCCGTGCAGACGGGCACCCACCCGCGCGCGTCGACCGAGGCCAACATGGAGAACATGAAGGCGCAGCTGCGCGGCCTGGGCCTGGGCCACGACAAGCGCCGGTCGTTCGCCACGATCGACCCGGAGTACTACAAGTGGACGCAGTGGATCTTCCTGCAGATCTTCAACTCCTGGTACGACGACGACCTGAAGAAGGCCCGTCCGATCGCCGACCTGGTCAAGCAGTTCGAGACCGGTGACCGCGCCGTTCCCGGCGGCGGCTCCTGGAGCGGGCTGAGCGAGGCCGAGCGGGCCGACATCCTGGGCGAGTACCGCCTGGCGTACGCCTCCGACGCGCCCGTGAACTGGGCGCCGGGCCTGGGCACCGTCCTGGCCAACGAGGAGGTCACCGCCGACGGCCGCTCCGAGCGCGGCAACTTCCCCGTCTTCAAGTCGAAGCTGCGCCAGTGGAACATGCGCATCACGGCCTACGCGGACCGCCTGATCGACGACCTGGACGGGCTGGACTGGCCCGAGGCGATCAAGCTGCAACAGCGCAACTGGATCGGCCGCTCCGAGGGCGCGCGGATCGACTTCGCCGTACCGTCCGCCGAGGGGGCCGGCTCCGGCGAGGAGAAGATCACTGTCTTCTCCACCCGCCAGGACACCCTGTTCGGCGCCACCTACATGGTGCTGGCCCCCGAACACGACCTGGTCGAGAAGATCACCCCGGCCGCCTGGCCCGAGGACACGCACGACGTGTGGACGGGCGGTCACGCGACCCCCGCCGAGGCCGTCGCCGCCTACCGCAAGCAGGCCGCCTCCAAGTCCGACGTCGAGCGCCAGGCCGAGGCCAAGGACAAGACCGGCGTCTTCACGGGCGCGTTCGCGACCAACCCGGTCAGCGGCGAGCGGGTGCCGGTCTTCATCGCCGACTACGTACTGATGGGCTACGGCACCGGCGCGATCATGGCCGTCCCGGCGCACGACAGCCGCGACTTCGCCTTCGCGCGCGCCTTCGAGCTGCCCATGCGCTGCGTGGTCGAGCCCTCCGACGGCCGCGGCACCGACCCGGCGACGTGGGACGACGCGTTCGTCGCGGGCGACGCGAAGCTGGTCAACTCCAGCGGCGACGACATCTCCCTGGACGGCCTGGGCGTCGCCGACGCCAAGGCCCGCACGACCGAGTGGCTGGAGCGCAAGGGCATCGGCGCGGGCACGGTCAACTTCCGGCTGCGCGACTGGCTGTTCAGCCGCCAGCGCTACTGGGGCGAGCCCTTCCCGATCGCCTACGACGAGGACGGCATCGCCCACGCGCTGCCCGAGTCGATGCTGCCGCTGGAGCTGCCCGAGGTCGAGGACTACAGCCCGCGCACCTTCGACCCGGACGACGCCGACACGCGGCCCGAGACGCCGCTGTCGCGCAACGAGGACTGGGTCAACGTCACGCTGGACCTGGGCGACGGCAAGGGCCCGCGCAAGTTCCGCCGCGAGACCAACACCATGCCCAACTGGGCGGGTTCGTGCTGGTACGAGCTGCGCTACCTGGACCCGAACAACAGCGAGAAGCTGGTCGACCCCGAGATCGAGCAGTACTGGATGGGCCCCCGCGAGGGCATGCCCACCGGTGGTGTCGACCTGTACGTCGGCGGCGCCGAGCACGCCGTGCTGCACCTGCTGTACGCGCGCTTCTGGTCGAAGGTGCTGTTCGACCTGGGCCACATCTCGTCGGCCGAGCCGTTCCACAAGCTGTACAACCAGGGCATGATCCAGGCCTACGTGTACCGGGACGCGCGCGGGATCGCCGTACCGGCCGCCGAGGTGGAGGAGCGCGACGGCGCGTACTACTACCAGGGCGAGAAGGTCTCCCGGCTGCTGGGCAAGATGGGCAAGTCCCTGAAGAACGCCGTCACGCCGGACGAGATCTGCTCCGAGTACGGCGCGGACACGCTGCGCCTGTACGAGATGGCGATGGGCCCGCTGGACGTCTCCCGGCCGTGGGACACGCGCGCGGTGGTCGGCCAGTTCCGGCTGCTGCAGCGCCTGTGGCGCAACGTCGTCGACGAGACGACCGGTGAGGTCACCGTCGTGGACGTGCCCGAGGCGGACATCGACGTGGCGACGCTGCGCGCCCTGCACAAGGCGATCGACGGCGTGCGCGGCGACCTGGAGGGCATGCGGTTCAACACCGCGATCGCCAAGGTCACCGAGCTGAACAACCACCTGGTCAAGTCGTACGCGGGTGGCGCGCTGCCGCGCTCCGTGGCCGAGCGCCTGGTGCTGCTGATCGCGTCGCTGGCCCCGCACGTCGCCGAGGAACTGTGGCGCAAGCTGGGCCACAGCGACTCCGTCGTCCACCAGGACTTCCCGGTCGCCGACCCCGAGTACGTGGTCGACGAGGCCGTGACCTGCGTCGTCCAGATCAAGGGCAAGGTCAAGGCCCGCCTGGAGGTCTCCCCGGCGATCTCCGACGAGGAGCTGGAGAAGATCGCCCTGGCCGACGAGAAGGTCGTCGCGGCGCTGGACGGCGCCGGCATCCGCAAGGTGATCGTGCGGGCGCCGAAGCTGGTGAACATCGTGCCTGCGTAGTTCGCAGGGGTGCTCAGGGTTGTTCCCTACGGGCAGGTTGGGGGTTCTGCTGGAACCCTCGGCCTGCCCGTTCCGTTTACGGTGGAGAGAGCGGTTGGGCGGGGCGACCTGAAGGAGAGAGCGCTATGGATGTTGTGCTAGTGATCATGGCGCTGATCTTCGTCGCCTTCCTGGCGTTCGGCGGGTACGTGACGGTGAAGGCGGTCGGCGCGGCCAAGCGCGGGGTGGACCGCAAGGTCGAGCAGGCGCGGCGGGCGGTGGAGGACACCACACTGCGCGCCAAGAGCTATGTGCAGCCCGGCACGGCAGCCGAGTTGGCGCAACTGCGGCTGCATCTGCGCACCTCCATGCGGGCCACGCAGGACGCGCTGCACACGCGCGTGGCAGAGGACTCCTCGCTCAAGGAGTCCCTCGGCCTCTTCGAGCGCCTGAGCGCGCACGGGCACGAGGTGGACGCCGAGCTGAAGCGCCTGGAGAGCGAGCCCGACAAGAGTCAGGTGGCGCGCGTGCTGCCGGAGCTCAGGACGCGTACGGAGCAGATCACGCGATCCGCCGACGCACTGCGGCACGCGGCCCGCGACCGGGCCGGCCGGTTCGCGAGCGACGACCTGGACGCGCTGAGTTCGCAGATCGACCTGGAGGCCGGGGCGCTGCGGCACTGGACGACCGAGGGCTCCGGAGCGGGTTCCGGGGCAGGATCCGAGTCCGGGCCCGCGTGGGAGGCGCCGCGGGCGGACCGCGGGCAGGGGCGGGGCCGGGAGCAGAACCGGGCCGCGATCACTCCGCCAGGTGTACGCCCCGTGTATCCGTGGGAGAAGAACCCCCGTCCGGAGAGCACGACTTGATCGCCCGCCGGCCCGCGTCGTCCGATGGCCGGGAGGTAGGGGCCGGGCTGCCGCCGGGAGACCGTGGCAGGTAATCTCCGGTGCATGTCCCGCCATGTCGCGATCGTCACCGATTCAACGGCCTACCTGCCGCAGCGGACGATGGAGCGCCACGGGATCACGGCGGTGCCGTTGACCGTGGTCCTGGGTGACCGGGCGCTCGAGGAGGGTACGGAGATCTCCGCCCGCTCGGTCGCGGAGGCGCTGCAGAAGCGCCGGTCGGTGACGACGTCGAGACCCAGCCCGGAGCTGTTCGCCGAGACCTACCGCAAGGTGGCCGAGTCCGGCGCCACCGCCATCGTCTCGCTGCACCTGTCCGCCGAGATCTCCGGGACGTACGACGCCGCGGTGCTGGCCGCGCGCGAGGCCCCGGTCCCGGTGCGCGTCGTGGACACCGGGATGGTGGCCATGGCCCTCGGCTTCTGCGCGCTCGCGGCGGCGGAGACGGCCGACGCGGGTGGCACCGTCGACGAGGCGGTGAACGCGGCGGAGAAGCGGGCCTCGGGCACCTCCGCGTACTTCTACGTCGACACGCTGGACTACCTGCGCCGGGGCGGCCGGATCGGCGCCGCGCAGGCGCTGTTCGGGTCCGCGCTCGCGGTCAAGCCGTTGCTCCAGCTCGACGGCGGCCGCATCGAACTCCTGGAAAAGGTCCGCACGTCGTCGAAGGCGATCGCGCGGCTGCAGGAGATCGTGGCGGAACGGGCGGGCAGCGCGCAGGTGGACGTGGCCGTGCACCATCTCGCGGCGCCCGAGCGGGCGGAGGCGCTCGCGGAGTGGCTGCGCGAGCACCTGCCGGGCCTGGCCGAGCTGCACGTCAGTGAGGTGGGGGCGGTGATCGGGGCGCACACGGGGCCGGGACTGCTGGGGGCCGTGGTCTCGCCGCGGACGTAGGGCGGCGCGTACTCCGTCGGTCGCGTGGGGGTCGTGTGGGTGACGGAGTTTTCCACAACTTGTGGGTTGTCCCCGGAAGTTGAGCAAGATCCACTTGTCGGCGGCGCGGTGCCTACCGTCTCGTGACATGGAACTTCGATCACGGACACGGACAGCACACGCATCAAGCGGGCCGGGGCGCAGCCCCGCGTCGGACAGCCGCGCCCGGCAGCGGCACGTGGTGCGGCGGCGCGCTCGGCGCAGGCGCGTCGAGGCGGAGCGGACCCGGCTGCGGGCGGAGGCGCTGTTCGCGCCGCCGGAGCGGGACCCGGCACCGGACGCTCTCGCTCCGGGGGGCGGGCCTGCTTCGGTCTCGGGGGTGGGGCCTGTTCCGGCCGTGGCGGTCGGGCCTGTTCCGGACTTGGCGGTGGGGTCTGCTTCGGTCTCGGCGGTGGGGTCTGTTCCGGTCTCGGGGGTTGGGTCTGCTTCGGCCTCGGCGGTGGGGCGTGTTCCGGTCTCGGGGGTTGGGTCTGCTTCGGCCTCGGCGGCCGAGCCTGTTCCGGCCTCGGCGGTCGGACCTGCCCCGGTCTCGGCGGTCGGGCCTGCTTCGGCCCCGGAGGTTGGGTCTGCCCCGGTCTTGGCGGCCGAGCCTGTTCCGGCCTCGGCGGTCGGACCTGCCCCGGTCTCGGCGGTCGGGCCTGCTTCGGCCCCGGGGGTCGAGCCTGCTTCGGCCTCGGGCGTCGGGCCTGCTTCGGTCTTGGCGGACGAGCCTGCTTCGGCCCCGGCGGTCGGGCCTGCTCCCGTCTCGGTGACCTCGTGGAGGGAGCGGGTGGCGCTTGCTGTGCGGGAGCGGTTGCCGTTGTGGGTGCAGGCGCGGTGTGGGGTCGAGCGGCGCGGGGCCGTGGCGCTGGCCGTCCTCGTCTGCCTGGTGGGCCTCTTGGCCGTGCAGCACTTCTGGGCGGGGCGTGTGAGGGGCGTGCGGGTGC
>NZ_JAOZYC010000035.1:0-156057 GCF_035798155.1 Streptomyces endophyticus
CCCCCCCCCCCCCCCCCCCCCCCCCCCCCCCCCCCCCCCCCCCCCCCCCCCCCCCCCCCCCGGCCGCGCCCCCCTCGCACCGCAAACTAAGCTTCCCGGGCCCCGCGGAGCGGTACCGCCAGCTCCACCAGCGCGTGCTCGAGCGCGTGCAGATGGGCCAGGACCGGATGCCCCGCGTCCGCGGCCTGCGGAACCGCGAGCGCCGCGCGGGCGTACGGCGCGGGCGCCGTGAGCGCCTCGACCGCCGCCTCCACCCGCTGGCACGCCGCGGCGAGCCGGGCGTCGTGGGAGGCCTCCGGGTCCGCGGCGACGGACGCGAGCCCGCGCACCTCGCGCGCACAGTCGTCGAGCAGGGCGAGCACCTGCCGGGCACGACCCTTGCGGGCCTTCACGGGGCTCAGCGGATGCACGAGCGGCGACAACGAGAGACGTACGCGCCCGAGGATGTGTTCCAGTTCGGCGACGCGCGGCGCCGGGTCGGCGCTCGCGTGGCCGCCCAGCCGCGCCGCCGCCTCCGCGGTGCACGCGTGCACGCACCGCAGGGCCCGCTCGACCCACGCCTCGGTGACGGAGTGCGTGGTCACGGGCAGCAGGAGCAGCACCGCGAGGACGGCGCCGAGCGAGCCGACCGCCGTCTCCCCCACCCGGAGGGCCAGCAGCGCCGGGTCGAGCACGCCGAGGAGCCCGTACAGCATGCTGGCCATCACCGTGACGGCCAGCATCATCCACGTGTACGAGACGTGCGCGGTGTAGAAGATCCCGAAGACGCTGATCGCGACGATCACGGCGGCGGCCACCGCGTGGTCGTGCAGCGGGACGGCGACGAGGAAGCCCAGCACGATGCCGAGCGCCGTCCCCAGGAAGCGGCGGAACCCCCGCACCACCGTCTCCCCGCGCGACGTCGTCGCCACGAACACCCACCACGTCGCGCCGACGGCCCAGTACCACCGCTGGTCCGAGAGCAACTGCCCGATGCCGAGCGCGAATCCCGCCCCCACGGTCGCCTGCACGGCCTGCCGCGTCGTGATCCTCGCGAGCCCCGGGCCCCCGGTCGGCGCGGGCACGCCGACGGGCGCCGGGAGCCGCCGCTCGTAGCACCACACCCCGAAGCGGACGACCGCCGCGGCGCCGAGCGACAGCAGCACGGCGGCGTACAGCTCGGGCAGTTGCCGGGGCACGGTGTGCAGGAACTGGGCGGCGAAGAAGGTCATGAACGCGAAGACGCCGAGGGAGTGGCCGCGCGGCCCCCACCGCCGCGCGTACACGCCCGCGCCCACGACGGCGAGGAAGGCGAGATCGCGTGCGAGGGGGATGTCGTGCAGGGCCGCGGCGAGCGCGAGCACCGGCAGCCCGACGGCCGGCAGCAGCGCCGTCGTGACGGCCTGCCCGCGCACCGTCGCGTCGGTCACCGTGAACAGCGCGAGCAGCGCGGCGAGGCCGCCCGTGATCGCGCCCGTCAGCGAGTGCCCGACCGCGCCGCACAGGGCGACGGCGAGCCCGATCCCCAGCACGGCCCGCGTCGCGAACCGCAGCCGTATCCGCCCCGGGTCCGCCGCCACGAACGCCCTCTTCAGCAAAGTGCCCCGCCCCTTCCGTACCGCGTCCGTCTCCCGCACATGGAAAAGGCGCCGCGGAGACCCTTCCGGGTCCGCAGCGCCATCGATATGCCCATCTCAGCACCTGAGGGGCCCGTGGTTCAACAGTGCTCGATTTCGCTGGGCCATTGGTCCAGTCCCCAGCTCCCGCCCCGTCGCCCCACCGGACCATCTGTCCAACCGGGCCACCGGCCCCGGAAATCCCATGATGCGCGGTGTCTGTGAAGTGACGGTGAAGCGGGTTTCGGCCGCTCGGCACGGGCAACATGCCGCCCGTGACTCACCCCAACGACGGCATCCCGAACAATGCCCCATACGGTCCCAGCCAGAACAGGCCCCCATATAGGGGCCCTTATCCCGCCCAAGGCGGAGACACCGCCCCGATCCACGGCGGCCCCGGCGCCCCGTACGACGGTGGCCCCGGCGGTCCCCGCGCCCCGTACGACGGTGGCCCCGGCGCCCCGATGCACGGCGGCGGCCCTCGCGCGCCGTACGACGGTCCCCCGCCGCCCGCCTACCGCCAGGACCCGGACGTCCCGTACGAGCCCGTCCCGCACACCGGTTACGGCCAGAACTCCGGGTTCACCGCGTCCGGCCGCCCGGTGCGGAACCGGAGCGGGCGCGGCGCGGACCGTTTCGCCCTGTTCGTGCACACGCTGGCCGACATCGCCGCGGTCTTCCTCGGCCTGTGGATCCTGCTGTACCTGCTCGACGCGAACCAGTCGAACGTGTTCGTCGGGTTCGTGCACGGCATGGCCGACTGGCTCTCCGGCTGGGCGCAGGACATCTTCACCATGGACACCGAGGGGCTGCGTGTCTTCTTCAACAACGCACTGCCCGCGGTGATCTATCTCGTGGTGGGTCACGGCGTCGCCGCCTGGATCCGCCGCCTGTGAGTCGCTCGTCGGCCGGACTTCGGGGCGGCCCCCAACGCCCTGGAGACTCCGCCGACGGGCCTCTTTCGATCACACCCCGTCGCACACCTTGACGCCCGCGGGCACCCGGCGGGACGCTCGGCTCACCTTGAATCCGACGTCAACTCCGACGTCCACATCGAGAGGCGCGCCGATGACGCAGGTCTGGACGGTCCGCGGTCCGATCGACTCCAGTGAGCTCGGGAACGTACTCGTCCACGAACACGTCGTCATCGTCGGCGAGGAGTTCCGGCAGAACTACGCGGAGTGGGACGAGCAGGCCGTCGTCGACGACGCCGTCGCCCAGCTGAACGAGCTCAAGGGGCTCGGTATCGACACGATCCTCGATCCGACGGTGCTCGGCCTCGGCCGGTACATCCCCCGCCTCCAGAAGATCGCCGCGCGCACGGACCTCAACATCGTCCCCGCGACCGGTCTCTACACCTATGACGAGCTGCCGTTCCAGTTCCACTACCACGGCCCCGGCACCCTCTTCGGCGGCCCCGAGCCGCTCGTCGACCTGTTCGTGAAGGATCTGACCGAGGGCATCGCGGACACCGGTGTGCGTGCCGCGTTCCTCAAGTGCGCCATCGAGGAACAGGGCCTCACCCCAGGCGTCGAGCGGGCCATGCGGGCGGTCGGCCGCGCGAGCGTACGCACCGGGGCGCCGATCACCGTGCACACCCATGCCGCCTCGGAGTCGGGGCTCGTCGCGCAGCGCGTGCTCGCGGAGGAGGGCGTCGACCTCTCCCGCGTCGTCATCGGCCACTCCGGGGACACCGCCGATCTCGACTATCTGACGCGGCTCGCCGAGGCCGGTTCGTACCTCGGCATGGACCGGTTCGGACTCGACACCCCGCTGACCACCGAACAGCGCGTCGACACCATCGTCGAGCTCGTGCGCCGCGGCTGCACCGACCGGATCACGATCTCGCACGACGCCGCGTGTGTCATCGACTGGTTCGGCGACATCGACCGCGCCGAGGTCGCCCCGCACTGGAACTACCGGCACATCAGCGAGGACGTACTGCCCGCCCTCGCCGACAAGGGTGTGTCCAAGGACGACATCGACACGATCCTGCGGGCCAATCCGCGGCGCCACTTCGAGGGTTAGGGGCCTTTGCCCCGGGACCTCAGGGGCTGACCGCGCCTCCGCCGCGTTCCACGCTGCGCAGCACCTCGGCGTGCAGGGCGGCGAGGCCGTCGGCCGGCACGGTCGCGGGGCTGCCGGTGAGGGTGTACCACTCGTCGGCGCCGGTGTACTGGACGGCGATCCGGGCCCGGCCCCCGGACTCCCGGATCGTGGAGACGGTGAGGTCTCCGGTGATGACACCGACCTCGTCGGTCATGGCGCCACCGGGGCCCGCGTGGACCTCGCCGGTCAGGGCATCGGCCTTGTCGTCGGCGCTCATGCGGAACACGTTCCCAGCATCGTGGTCAGTTCCTTCTTCTCGGCGTCGGTGACCGTCAGCTCGTACGTCGACTTCACCGACACCCAGGAGCGGGCGTACGTGCACCAGTAGTCCTTGGCGTCCGGCTGCCACTCGTCGGGGCCCTGGTCACCCTTGGAACGGTTCGAGTGGGCGGACACCGACAGGAGTTGGGGGTGCTTGAGGTCGTTGGCGAACGTCTTGCGCTGCTCCTGGGTCCACTGGTCGGCGCCGGAGCGCCAGGCGTTGGCGAGCGGCACGGTGTGGTCGATGTCGAGGTCTCCGGAGTCCGTGAACTTCTCGCCGTCGTACACGCTCACCCAGTTCCCGGAGACCGCGCGGCACTCGTCGTCCGTCTTCACGTCCGTGCCGTCGCGCTTGAGGACCGCCTCGCGGGTGGTGCAACTGTCGCCCTGCTCCATCCAGTGCGGGAACTTGTCGCGGCTGTAGCCGGACATCGAGCCGTGGGGTGCCACCTTCAGTCCGGCCAGTTCGCCGCGGGCGTCGGCCGCGCTCGGCACGCCGGGGAGGGTGCCCTCCTGCGCGGGGGCGCCGGTGGTCGCGCCCGCCGACGTCGAGGGTTCGGCGCCGTGCGCCGAGTCCTCGGACCCGCCGTCGCCCATCCCCTGGCACCCCGCGAGCAGCAGCGCCGTGAGCGCGACCGGCACCGCCGACCGGCCCAGCCGTCCGAACCGCGTACGTTCCTGAAACCCCATGCCCCGCAACTACCTTCCGTCGGCCGCTTCGAACACACGAAGCGTACGGTGCGGCCGACGGAGCGTCAGGGACCGGGCGGGATTCAGTGAGTCGAGGACAGCAGCTTCAGCACCTCGTCCGTCGTGCCGGTCTCCCCCAGGCGCGGGAAGATCCGCTCGACGCTGCCGCGGTGCCCCTCCGGGTCGAGGTCGGTCATGGCGTCGGTGGCGAGGGTGACGTGATAGCCGTGTTCGTGGGCGGCGCGGGCCGTGGACTCCACGCCGATGCTGGTGGCGACGCCGGTCAGGACGACCTGGGTGCTGCCGCGGCGGCGCAGGTGCAGGTCGAGGTCGGTGCCGTAGAACGCCGACCAGTTCCGCTTGGTGACGGTGATGTCCTCGGGGTGCCCGGCGAGCGCGTCGGTGATCTCGTCCCAGCCCTCGGGCATGGCACGGCCGCCGCCGGGCGTCTCGGTGCGGCCGGGCGTCGCGTCGGAGCCGTCGGCGGCGAAGGTGACGCGGACGAGGACGACCGGGAGCCCTGCCGCGCGGAAGGCGTCGGCGAGGCGGGCGCTGCGGTCGACGACGTCGGACACGGCGTGCGGGGCGCCGGACACGCCCATGAGGCCCTTCTGGAGGTCGACGACGACGAGGGCGGTCTTGGGGTCGAGGGTGGTGAGGGACACGTGAACTTCCTTAGGGGAGAACGGTGTTGATGAAGGGGGCGGGTGGCTCGGGCGTCAGTCCCGGCCGACCCTGCGCAGCGCCCGGTCGGCCACGGTCACCGCGAGCAGCAGCACGGAGACGACGACGAGCATCCAGGCCAGTTCGTGCAGCCCGGTCGTGTCGGCGCCGTCCTTGAAGAAGGCGGCGTTCGCGGCGGAGGCGAGCAGCGCGCCGAGATAGGTGAACGTCCGAAGCAGGCCGGCGGAGGCGCCCGTGCGCTCCGGGTCGGCCTGGGCGTAGAGGGCGTTCTGGTTGGCGAGGCCGATCAGACCCTGCGGGATGCCGAAGACGGCTCCGATGGCGACGAGGACCCAGATCGGGCTGTCGGAGTTCAACCCCAACAGGGCGACCACTCCGACGAGTTGGGCGATGCCGCCGACGAACAGCTTGCCCCGCACCTGCGGGCGGCGCCCGGTGAGCACGGTGACGCCGATGGCCATCAGGGACATCGGGAGCAGCAGAAGTCCTGCCTGCTCGGGGCCGAGGCCGCGGCCGTCCTGGAGCCACTGGCTGTAGCCGTACAGGAACGCGTACGACGCGGTGTACGCGAGGAGTTGGCGCGCGTACGTGGCGAGCAGCGGGGTGTTGCCGCTCAGCACGCGCAGGTCGATGAAGGGGTCGGCGGAGGCCAGTTCCCGCCGGGCGAAGACGGCGCCCGCGACGGCGCCCACCACCGGCAGGTACCAGTGCGCGACCCCCGGCGACGTGAGGAACAGCATGAACGCGGTGAGCGACCCGGCGAACAGGAGCATGCCGGGAACGTCCGCCGAGGTGGTGGCGTCGGCCTCGCGGCCCGCCCTGACCGCCTTCGGCAGCCGCAGCGCGCCGAGCACGAGGCAGGCGAGGGAGAGCGGCACGTTGATCGCGAAGATGAGGTGCCAGCCGCCGAGGCCGATCAGCACGCCGCCGAGGGTCGGGCCGATGACGGCGATGACCTGGTTGGACACCGACAGCGCGGCGAGGATGCCGCTCGGGCTCTTCATGCCGGTGCGCTCGGACTCGGTGCGCAGCAGATACATGGAGGCCGGATACGCGGCGGAGGTGCCGAAGCCGAGCAGCACCCGGGAGACGATCAGCACCCAGAAGCTCGGGGCGAACACACCGAGCAGGCCCGCGACGCCGACGAGCGCGGTGCCGAGCAGATAGAGCCTGCGCGGCCCGAACGCGTCGACGAGCCGGCCGATCACCGGCTGGCCGACGGCCGTGGCGAGGTAGAGCGCGGAGACGAGCCAGGCCGTCTGGGACGGCGGGACGCCGAAGGCGTGGCCGATGGGGACGAGCGCGACCGCGAGCATCGAGGAGTTGATCGGGTTCAGGATCGACCCGAAGATCATCGGCGCGACGAGGCGCCGGTCGAACCCGTCGGCCGCGCGCCGCTTCCGTCCGCCCCGGACGCGCTCGGCTATGCCGCTCACGCCTGCGTCACCTCGTCGAGCAGCGCCATCGCCGTGATCACGGCGCGCAGCTGCTCTTCGCTGCCGCGCTCGGCGAGCTGCCCGGCGAGCCATGCCTGACGGGCCCTGCGCACACCCTGGCGGCGCTCGCGCCCCGCCTCGGTGAGCGCGACCACGCGGCGGCGCCCGTCCTCCGGGTCCACGTGGCGCTCGACGAGGCCGCGCTCCTCCAGGGCGATGACGTGCTTGGCCATGGACTGCGGCCGCACGTTCTCGATCGCCGCGAGGTCGCTGGCGGTCGAGGGCCCGTACTTGTCGAGCCGGGAGAGCAGGGACGCCTGGGCGGGCGAGAGCTCACCCTCGGGGTCCACGTCGAGCGCCATCAGCTTGCGGCGGAGCCGGCCGATGATCACCCACACCTCGTCGGTGGCCCGGGCCGCGAGCTCCTCGATGGGCGCACTGTCGTCGTTCATGCCTCCACGATAGATCGACAGCCAAGACTGTGCAACCAAGGCTGCACAGTTTGGCTGTCGACCGATGGAACTCTCGACGCCGATGGTTACCGACAAGTAGGGTCGGGCGAGCCGCACCACGCTCCCCCGCGCCCCCTGGAGGCCCACTTGCGCCGCGTCCGCTCCTCCGATCTCCTCGCCGGACTACTGGCCGGTGCCGGGGCCGCCCACTTCCTGCTCCCGAAGCAGTTCGACGCCATCGTGCCGCGCCGGCTCCCGGGCTCCCCGCGCGCCTGGACCTACGCCAGCGCGGTGGTGGAACTGGCGCTCGCGGCGGGCATCGCCGTGCCGCGCACCCGGTCCCGCTCCGCCACCGCGGCGGCCGCGTTCTTCGTCGCCGTCGTGCCCGCCAATATGAAGATGGCCGCCGACTGGAAGGACCGCCCCGCGCCGATGCGGCGCGCCGCCCAAGCGCGGGTTCCGCTACAGATCCCGTTGGTGCTCTGGGCGCGCAAGGTGGCGCGCGACGCGAACCGCTGATCGACACGGCGTGACGGCCGGACGCTCAGCCGCGACTGAACACCGCGACCGTGCGTCCGGGGACCGTGAAAGTCCCTGAACTCTGCGCGTACGACGCCGATTTCACCGCGTCGTCCGCGCCACCGGCCTGCACCGGATGCAACCGGTAGTCCGTCCCGGCCGCGCCGTCGACCGTCTGCTTCTGCCGCTCCGGCGTCGCGTTGAACACGATCACGAGGTCACCGAGCCGCATCGTGATGACGCCCGCCGTCTCGTCCTTGCCGGAGAGCGGGAAGGAGAGGGCCTTCTGGACCTCCGCGGACGTCGACAGCCGGAAGGCCGGCTCGGTGGTGCGGATCTTCAGGAGGTCCTGGTACGCGGCCGAGGTCCGCTCGATGTCCGGGCAGCCGGGCACCTTCACCGAGGCCAACAGGGGCTTCGCGTAAGGCCACTTGGATTCGTTGTCGGCGGCCATCGGCAGGCCGCGGCCGAAGCCGTTGCCCGCCCGGCAGTCCCAGTGGATCGCGTTGAACCAGTCGCCGCTGTCGAACGAGTTGCGGTCCAGCGACTTCGAGCGCAGCAGGTCGGTGCCCGCCTGCGAGAGTGCGGGCCCCTGGGAGAGGGCCGCCGTGGCCATCGCGAGGACCTGCATGCGGGAGCGGTCCGCCGTGCTCGTCGACGCGGGCAGCTTGTACGTCAACGTGTCGTACAGGGACTCGTTGTCGTGCGCGTCGGCGTAGGCGAGGGCATCGCCGGGGGCGTCCGCGTAGCCGGCGGGCGCGCCGTTGTAGTCGACGTCGGAGCCCTTGACCGCGCGTCCGCCGGTGTCCGTGAAGCTGTAGTCCGCGAGGTTTCCGGACAGGCCCACCTTGATGAGGTCCTGGTAGTGCAGCAGGCGGGCCTTCTGCTCGGCCGAGGTGCCGTTCGCCTTCGAGGAGTTGGGGTCGGTGTAGAGGCCGGACGCGAAGCCCTGCACGCCCGGGTCCTCGTCGAACGGCGAGCCGCCGCGCACCGCGTCCCGCGCCCGGTCGGAGAACGTGGCGATGCCGGTGCCCGCCATGTTCTTCTGCGTGGCCTGCTCGAAGCGCGCGTCGTCGGCGATCTCGCCGAAGTTCCAGCCCTCCCCGTAGAGGATGATCTTCTTGCCGTCGACGCCGTCCTTCCGCACGGTCAGGGCGTCGAGGGCCTTGCGGACCGCGAGGATGTTGGCCTTGGGGTGGTGTCCCATCAGGTCGAAGCGGAAGCCGTCGACCTTGTACTCGCGCGCCCAGGTCACGATCGAGTCGACGACGAGCTTGCCCATCATCTTGTTCTCGGGCGCCGTGTTGGAGCAGCAGGTGGAGTTCGCCACCGAGCCGTCGGCCATGAGCCGCTGGTAGTAGCCGGGTACCACCTGGTCCAGGACGGATGTCTTGTCCTGGCCGGCGGCGGCCGTGTGGTTGTAGACGACGTCCATGACGACCCGCAGGCCGTCCTCGTTCAGCGACTTGACCATCTCGCGGAACTCGACGGTGCGCCTGGTGCCGTCGGGGTCGCTCGCGTACGAGCCCTCGGGGACGGTGTAGTGGTACGGGTCGTAGCCCCAGTTGTAGGCGTCCTTGCCGGCCGACTTGCCGACGCACTCCTGTTGCCTGTCGCTGTCGGGTGCGAATGACTTCGGGTCGCAGTCGGGGGTCGCCTGTTCGGACTTCTTCTCGGGGATCGTCGCGATGTCGAAGGCCGGCAGCAGGTGCACGTACGAGGTGCCGGACTTCGCGAGCGCGCGCAGGTGCTTCGAACCGTCGGTGTTCTTGTCGGTGAAGGCGCGGTACGTGCCGCGGTCCTTCGCCGGTGTCGTCTTGTCCTCGACCGAGAAGTCCCGGACGTGGAGTTCCTGGATCTGTGCGTCCTTCATGGGCACGGCCTCGGGCTTGGCCAGGCCCGACCAGCCTTGCGGGGCAAGGGACTTGTCGTCCAGGTCGACGACGAGGCTGCGCTCCGAGTTCGCGGTGAGCGCCACGGAGTACGGGTCGGTGACCTTGTTCGTGACGAGTCTCTGGACGCTGGGCGCCCACACCCGCACGGCGTACCGGTACGCCTCGCCGCGCCACGCGCCCGCGGACCCGGTCGCCGACCAGACGCCGCTCGCTCCGTCGCGGCGCATGGGCAGGGTCTTCCCTGCCAGTTCGAGGGACACCTCACGGGCGGACGGCGCCCACACCGACAGTGTCACCTTGCCGTTCTTGAACACCGGGCCCAGCGCCGCCTTCCGGGAGGCGTCCGCGTAGGTGTCGTCGAGGACACCCGCCGTCTGCACGCCGGTCGCCGCCAGCAGCGCTCCGTTCGCCGCCCGCTGCGTGGCGATGAGCTGGCCGCGCAGCGCGTCGCGCACCCGCTCGCGGTCGCGCGGGTCGACGGTGAACGCCGGATAGTCCTTGAGGTGCGGGTACTTGGCCTTCTGCGCGTCGGTGAGCGTGCCCGGGTTGAGCCGCAGCCGCCGGCCCTCGTCGGTCAGCGCCCCGTCCTCGACGCCGATGCCACCCTCCGGCGCGTACACCAGCTGCTGGCTGGTGGCGGCGGTGGCCCGCACCTTCCAGACGACGGTGTCGGCGTCGATCCACTGCGCCTCGGCCTTCGAGAGGTCGAGGGAGTCGGCCGACTCGGCCGCCGACTTCGTGTCCGACGGCGGGGACTGCGCGGCGGCACCGGCCGCCAGGGGCTGGGCGAGCGTCACGAGGAGCGCCGCTGCCGCGGTGTACGCGGCGGCGCGTCTGTGCGGTACGCGAATCGGATTGCGGCTCACTGCGTGAACTCCTCGCGGGGTGCGGTGTGTTGGGGCGGACCGGCCGCGCGCGTGGGGAGGTGGGGCCGGCCCGCCGCGTGACGGTAACGCCTGCCGGAACGCGACTGCAAGAGTTGCGAAAGATGTAGCAAGAATTTTCAACTGCCCATTGACGGGGCGTACTCGCCTGCCCCACGCTCACGACGCGCCACCAGAACCCCACATTCAGGAGCCGCACATGAAGCACGGCACATCCCTCACACCCAAAAGCCCTCGCAGGCGCCGCCGCACCGTCACCGCGGCGGCCATCGGCGCCCTCACCCTCGGCGGCATGGCGACCCTGCCAGCCCCGACCGCGACCGCCGCGGACACCGGCACACCCAACGGTGATGTCATCGCCAACCTGTGGCAGTGGAACTGGTCCTCGGTCGCCAAGGAGTGCACCGACACCCTCGACCCGGCGGGCTACGGCGCCGTCCAGGTCGCCCCGCCCCAGGAGTCCCTCAAGCAGGGCAACCACTACTGGTGGGACGTCTACCAGCCGTACTCGTACAAGCTCGACAGCCGCTTCGGCAGCGCGAGCGACTTCAAGTCCATGGTGGACACCTGCCATTCGGCGGGCATCGAGGTCTACACGGACGCCGTCATCAACCACACGGCGGCGCAGACCGGGACCGGCTACGCGGGCACCGCCATCTCCAACAAGTACGACACACCGGACTACGACCCGGCCGACAGCGACGACTGCACGAAGACCATCTCCAACTGGTCGGACCAGCACGAGGTCCAGCACTGCGAGCTGCTCGGCCTGCCCGACCTGGACACGTCAGAGGCGGGCGTCCGCGAGAAGATCACCGGGTTCCTCAACAAGCAGATCGACCTGGGCGTCGACGGGTTCCGCGTCGACGCCGCGAAGCACATCGAGACCGGCGACCTCAACGCGATCGTGGGCGCGCTGCACACGACCACGGCGGGCGACGCCCCGTACATCACACAGGAGGTGTATCCGGGCACACCTCCCGCGACGGGCGACTACTACGGCAACGGTGACGTCCTCGACTTCACGTACGCGGCCGCCATGAAGTCCCAGTTCGGCGGGGGCGACATCGCCAACCTGTCATCCTTCGGCAGCAGTTGGGGCCTGGCCGACGAGGAGCACTCCAACAGCTTCGTCACCAACCACGACACCGAACGCAACGGCTACACGCTCAGCTACAAGGACGGCGCGACCGCCACCCTCGCCAACGTCTTCCAGCTGGCGCGTGGTTACGGCCGTCCCTCGGTCTACGCGGCCTGGAAGTTCGACCAGAGCGACGAGGCGCCGCCCAACGACGGCAGTGGTGTCGTCACCGGCACCGACTGCTCGGGTGCCTGGTCGTGCCTCGACCGGGACACCGCGATCACCGGGATGGTGGGCTGGCACAACGCGGCAGCCGGCAAGGCGGTGACGGACTGGCAGTCCCCCGGCTCGAACGTCATCGGCTTCGGGCGCGGCGACGTCGGCTTCGTCGCCATCAACAACTCGTCGTCCGCCAGCACCCACACGTACACGACGAGTGTGCCCGACGGCACGTACGACAACGTCGTCGGCGAGGGCTCGGTGACGGTCAGCGGCGGCAAGGCGGAGCTCACAGTGCCGGCCAAGGGAGCGGTGGCGTTCCACACCGCGTAGCCGCTCAGCGCGAGCGTATGCAGAAGGGGGCGGCACCCGACCGGGTGCCGCCCCTTCAGGTGCCGTGCCAGAGGTCAGGCGATCTCCCACCACACCGTCGTGTCGGCGGGCAGGTCGATGTGGCCGTCCTCCACCGTCACCGGCGCCGAGGCGAGCAGCACCGTGCCGGGCGCGGGGATGCGCACCGCCGTGTCCGTGGTGTTGACCGTGCAGGCGAAGCCGGGGCGCTCGAAGTGGAGCACGCCCTGCGGGGCGTCCCCGTGCCACTTCACACCGTCGCCGGCGCCGAGACCCGGCGTGGTCCGGCGCAACGCGAGCGCCGAGCGGTACATCTCAAGCGTCGAGTCCGGGTCGCCGGTCTGCGCCTCGACGCTCAACTCGCCCCACGTGTCCGGCTGCGGGAGCCAGCTGCCGCCGTCACCGAAGCCGTACGAGGATCCTGTGCGGGTCCACGGGATCGGCACCCGGCAGCCGTCGCGGAAGCCGTCCTGGCCCTCGGCGCGGAAGTACGAGGGGTCCTGGCGCACCTCGTCGGGGAGGTCGGTGACGTCCGGGAGGCCCAGCTCCTCGCCCTGGTAGAGGTAGGCCGAGCCGGGCAGGGCGAGCATCAGGAGGGTGGCGGCGCGGGCGCGGCGCAGGCCGAGTTCGCGGTCGCCGGGGGTGCGGATCTGGGTGCCGCCGGGCGGGTTGGCGTAGCGGGTGGCGTGCCGCGTGACGTCGTGGTTGGAGAGGACCCAGGTGGCGGGGGCGCCGACGGGGCGCATCGCGTCGAGCGAGCCGTCGATGATCCCGCGCAGCCCCTCGGCGTCCCAAGGGGCGCCCAGGTACTGGAAGTTGAAGGCCTGGTGCAGCTCGTCGGGGCGGACGTAGTTGGCGGTGCGCTCGACGGTCGGTGTCCAGGCCTCGGCGACGAAGATGCGGTTGCTGTCGTACTCGTCGAGGATCGTGCGCCACGAGCGGTAGATCGCGTGGACGCCGTCCTGGTCGAAGAACGGCATCACATCATTGCCGAGGAGCTTCAACTGGTCGCCACTGCCGCCGAGATCGGGCAGGCCCTCCGCCTTGACCAGGCCGTGCGCGACGTCGACGCGGAAGCCGTCGACGCCCATGTCGAGCCAGAAGCGCAGGATGGAGCGGAACTCGTCGGCGACCGCCGGGTGTTCCCAGTTGAGGTCGGGCTGCTCCGGGGCGAAGAGGTGCAGGTACCAGTCGCCGTCGGGGAGCCGGGTCCAGGCGGGGCCGCCGAAGATGGACTCCCAGTCGTTGGGCGGGAGTTCGCCGTCGGCGCCCTTTCCGGGGCGGAAGTGGTAGCGGTCGCGCAGGGGCGATCCGGGTCCTTCCGCGACCGCCCGCTTGAACCACTCGTGCTGGTCGGAGGAGTGGTTGGGGACCAGGTCGACGATGATGCGCAGGTCCAGGGCGTGCGCGTCGCGGATCACCGCGTCGGCGTCGAGCAGCGTGCCGTACATGGGGTCGACGGCCCGGTAGTCGGCGACGTCGTAGCCGCCGTCGGCCTGCGGCGAGGCGTAGAACGGGGACAGCCACACCGCGTCCACGCCCAACTCGCGCAGATGCGGCAGACGTCGGCGGATGCCTTCGAGGTCACCGGTGCCATCGCCGTCGCTGTCCGCGAAGCTGCGCGGATAGACCTGGTAGATGACCGCGTCGCGCCACCAGTCGGTGGCCTGGCGGGTCGTGGTGACGGCCGTCACCGGCTCGTCCGTGGAGTGCTGGCTCATGATGTCCTTGCTGCGTAGCCGGGTTCAGCCCTTGGTTCCGCCGGCGGTCAGGCCGGCGACCAGGTGCTTCTGGACAAGGTAGAAGAAAGCGGTCACCGGAATGGCGATCAACACCGCGGTCGCGGCCATCAGGTTCCACTGCGCGTCGTGTTCGCTGACGAAGCTCGACAGGCCGATCGCGAACGTGTACTTGGTGTCGCTGAGCATGAAGGTGTTGGCGAAGGCGACCTCGGCGAGCGCCGTGATGAATGCGTAGAACGCGGCGACCGCGATACCCGGCTTCGCGAGCGGCAGGATGAGCCGCCAGAAGGTGCCGAACGGGCTGAGCCCGTCGATCCGGCCCGCCTCGTCGATCTCGGCGGGGATGGTGTCGAAGTAGCCCTTCAGCAGCCAGGTGCAGTAGGGCACGATCGTCGTGCAGTTGATGAGGATGAGGCCCTGGTAGGTGTCGATCAGGCCGAGTTCCGAGAAGATCTCGTAGATCGGCACGATCAGCACGGCGATCGGGAAGGCCTGCGTGAGCAGCAGCACCCACATCAGCGAGCGGTAGCCGGGAAAGCGCATCCGGGAGACGGCGTAGCCGGTCGTCGCCGCGAAGAGCACGCCGATGATCGTGGTGCCGAGCGCCACGATCATCGTCGTCGCCGCCCAGTGGAAGAACTGGGTGTGCTGGAGGACGTACGAGTAGTTGTCGAGCGTCGCCTTGCTCGCGATGTTGCCCGGGTGCAGATAGTCGTCCTTGTCGGGCCCCAGCGACAGGTACGTCAGCCAGACGACGGGGAACAGCGCGACGAGGCTCGCCACGGCGAGAATGCCGTGCGAGAGCGCCTTCGCGAGCGGGCTGCGCTCCCCGCGCCTGCGGACGCGGCGGGGGCGCGCGGGAGCGGCCTCGGTCCCGGGACGCTGCGCGGGAACCCGCGGCGCGGAGCTTGTTGTCGTAGTGCTCATGGTGTCGGCTCCTGCGGCGTCAGACGGCGAGCTGCTCATTGCGCTTCAGCCAGCGGTAGTAGAAGGACGTGAAGACGGTGAGGATCGACAGGAGCAGCACGCCGTACGCGGCGGACTGCGCGAAGTCGCGCGGCTGCTGCCCGAAGCCGAGCCGGTAGGCCCAGGTGACGAGGATCTGCGCGTCCGGTGCCGTGTTGCCGAAGAGCAGGAAGATGATCGCGAACTGGTTGAACGTCCAGATGATGCCGAGCAGGACGACGGTCGAGCTGACCGGCCTGAGGCCCGGCAGGGTGATGTGCCGGAAGCGCTGCCAGGAGCTGGCCCCGTCCATCTCGGCGGCCTCGTACAGCGACGCGTCGATGGACTGGAGGCCGCCGAGCAGCGAGATCATCATGAAGGGGACGCCGCACCACGTGTTGACGAGGATCGCGGCGATCCGCTGGAAGGTGGGGTCCTCCAGCCAGCTCGGCTGCGGCAGATGCAGTGAGCCGAGGGCCACGTTGATGATCCCGGAGTCGGCGAGCATGATGCGCCAGGCGAAGACGGTGACGAAGGTCGGTACCGCCCACGGCAGGATCAGCAGGAGCCGGTAGAAGGTGCGTCCGCGCAGCTTCTCGTTGAGGAGCAGCGCGAGGCCGAGCCCGATGCAGTAGTGCAGGGCCACGCAGATCGCCGTCCACGCGACGGTCCACACGAAGTGCGACCAGAAGCGGTCGTACGAGGAGGGGCCCCACAGGATGTCGGCGTAGTTGTCGAGGCCGACGAACTTGTAGGTGGCCTCGATCTGGTTGACGCCGATGGTGCGGGCCGAGTTGAGGCTGTTGGCGTCGGTGAGCGTCAGGTAGAAGCCGCGCACCAGGGGGTACACGACGAGGACACCGAGGACGACGACGACCGGGGCGATCATCGCGTACGCGTACCAGTACGTGTGGAACGAGTCCCTGAGGCGCCGGATCGGGCCTGGGCGGGGCGCGGGCTTCTTCGCGGCCGGGCGGTCGACGGCAAGGGTCATGCGGGGCACCTTCTGAATCGGGCTGCCGGTGTTCGGGCTGCGACAGGGCTGTGCCGGTTCGCGCCCTCCCCTCCGGGGCGCGAACCGGCGGTCTTACCGGGTCACTTGGAGAAACCGGGCAGCAGCTTGGCGAACGAGGTCTCCAGGCCGTTCACGCCCTGGTCGAGCGACTCCTTGCCGGTGGCGACCTTCGGCAGCTCCTGGTCCATCGGCGTCCACAGCGAGCTGTACTCGGGCAGCTCGGGGCGGGGCCGGGCCGCGCCGAGCACCTTCTGGTAGCCGGCGATGCCGGGGTCGGCGGTGACCTTCGCGGTGAACGCGTCCTCGCGGGTGGGCAGCGTCGAGTTCTTCAGGGCGATCTGCTCCTGCGTCTTCGCCGACGTCATCCACTTCACGAACTTCAGCGAGGCGTCCTGGTGGGCCTTGTCCGCACCCGCGTACACGGACAGGTTGTGGCCGCCCGTCGGGGCGCCCGGCTTGCCGCCGGAGCCGGCCGGGACGGTGGCGATGCCCAGGTTCTTCTTGTCCTTGAACGCCGAACCCTTGTAGAAGTTCGTGATCTCCCACGGGCCCTGGATGGTCGAGGCGACCTTGCCGTTCACGAACGCGTCCTGGATGTGCGCGTACGCGTCCGCGGTGGCGTCGGCCTTGTGCAGGCCCTTGCCGTTGAACAGGCCCTGCCAGGCGGTGAGGCCCTTCTTGGCCTCGGCGGAACCGATGGTGATCTTCTTGCCCGGGGCGTCGACGGTGTCGGTGTTCTCGCCGAACAGGAACGGCTGGGCGTAGTAGCCGGCCGTGGAGCCCCAGAAGCCGTCGGCCCCGGTCTCGGACTTGACCTTGGCCGCGTCCTTCTTCAACTGGTCCCAGGTCGTGGGCGCCTCGGTGATGCCCGCCTTCTTGAAGAGGGCCTTGTTGTAGACGAAGGCGAGGGTGTCGGTGACCAGCGGGACGCCGTACGTCTTGCCGTCGAACTGGGCCTGCTTGATGAGCGACGCCTGGAACTTGTCCTTGTCGGCGAGCGCCTCGGTGCCGTCGAGCGGCAGCAGGTAGCTCTTCTTGGCGAACGACGGCGTCCAGCCGACCTCGGCGCGCAGCACGTCGGGGGCGCCGCTCGCGCCGGCCGCCGTGTCGAACTTGTTCTGCGCCTGGTCGAAGGGCACGTTGACGTACTTGACCTTGATGTCCGGGTTGGCCTTGGTGAAGTCCTTGGCCAACGCCCGATACGTGGGCGCCTCGTTGGTGGCGTTCGACGTGTCCCACCAGGTGATGGTGGTCGGGCCCGACGCCTTGTCGCCGCTGTCGTCACTTCCACCGCAGGCCGTCGCCGCGAGTGCGAGGGACGCCACCACCGCGGTGGCCGCTATGCCACGCCGCATGAGATCTCCTAGAGGGTTGGGCCCGACTGAGCGACGTGAACGTAACAGCGCTGCAAGCCCGAGGAAAGACCTTGCTGAAAAAATTTGCAGAGCCGGGCGGAGGTTACGGGTTCGTGACCTCCAAGTTCCGGCGCCTGGCGGGTGGTTATCGCCTGTTACATGGGCTTATGTGGCGCTGCAAGGGCCTGCAAGCTCTTGCCACGGGGCGGCGTCACAGGGATCATCGGGACTCCTGCCCCGGCTCTTGGCCCCCACAAGGAGTGCGATGACCCAGCTGCCCGCCCAGGCCGCCCGCAAGGCGGCGCAGGCCCCGCCCGCGACCGCGCGCCTCGCCGACATCGCGGCGCAGGCGGGGGTGAGCGAGGCGACGGTGAGCCGGGTCCTCAACAGCAAGCCGGGCGTCGCCGCGGCCACCCGCCAGTCCGTCCTCGCCGCCCTCGACGTACTCGGCTACGAACGCCCGGTGCGGCTGCGCCGGCGCAGCGAGGGACTCGTCGGCCTGATCACGCCCGAGCTGGAGAACCCGATCTTCCCGGCGCTCGCCCAGGTCATCGGGCAGGCGCTGACCCGCCAGGGCTACACGCCGGTCCTCGCGACGCAGACCCCCGGCGGCTCGACGGAGGACGAGCTGACGGAGATGCTCGTCGACCGGGGTGTCACCGGCATCATCTACGTGTCGGGGCTGCACGCCGACACCACCGCGGACATGCGGCGCTACGAGCAACTGCGGGCGCAGGGTGTGCCGTTCGTGCTGGTGGACGGGTTCTCGCCGCAGGTGCGGGCGCCGTTCATCTCGCCGGACGACCGCGCGGCCATGCAACTGGCGGTCACCCACCTCGGATCGCTCGGCCACACACGGATCGGCCTGGCGCTCGGGCCGAAGCGGTTCGTGCCGGTGCAGCGGAAGATCGAGGGCTTCGTCCGGGCGATGCGGGACCGGTTCGATCTCTCCCCGGACGACATCGAGCGCGAGCTCGTCCAGCACTCCCTGTACACGCTGGAGGGCGGACAGGCCGCGGCCTGCGATCTGATGGACCGGGGCTGCACGGCGATCGTGTGCGCCAGCGACATGATGGCGCTCGGCGCGATCCGGGCGGCCCGGCAGCGGGGCCTCGAAGTGCCGGACGACATCTCGGTGGTCGGGTTCGACGACTCCCCGCTCATCGCGTTCACGGATCCGCCGCTCACGACCATCCGCAAGCCGGTGCAGGCGATGGGGCAGGCGGCGGTCCGCACGGTGCTCGAGGAGATCGGTGGGACTCCTGCGCCGCATACGGAGTTCGTGTTCATGCCGGAGCTCGTGGTTCGGGGCTCGACGGCGTCGGGACCGGGTGTCATCGCGCGGCGATAGTCGCCCGGATTCATTGAACGCTGCGCGACCCCGCTCCGTATCTCGCACTGAGCCCGGGGCGCACCGGGCTGCTACGGGGGCCGTGCGGGAGGTACGGATGGCACGCAGAGCGCACCGCTGATCACGGGTGGCGCGGCCGACCGAAGGCGCCGCGCCCGTTTCGATCTCTTCTCCTTGTTCACCAAGCGAACTCTGCTTTCTTTTTTCCCCGTGTAAGGAGTGGGGCTGTCCCCTGCCCGAAAACAGCGGGAAAGCGGTCGGAGAGCAACTCTCAATACAGTTCGGGAATTTGTGTCGGACGCTTCGATTCCTCGTTGACATGCCCGAATTCGCATGCCAAAGCTTGCTCCAGCACAGCGATTCCGGAATTCGCACAACTCCGATGATCCGTAAGGGGGAACACCATGAAGAAGATTTCTGTCCGCAAGGCTGGACCCATCCGCCTGACCACGGCCTGCTACTACCTCTGTGGCGACGCCGCGTAATTTGCGCCTCCCCGGCCGGGGTCGGACCGCCTTCGGGGTCCGGCCCCGGCCACCTGCAACTCCCGTCTCCCACAAGGGGGTGTGCCGGATGAACGGCACCGTTCGTCTGCACCGGCTCACGATGGTCACCGAGGACGACGGCGTGATGGTCGGCCGGCCCGACACCGGTTCGTACGCGGTGTTCCCCGAGGAGGGGGCACAGGCGCTGCGGATGTTCGCCGACGGGGTGCCCGTCGGCGAGGTCGCCGACTGGTACGAGCGCACGTGCGGCGGCCCGCTCGACATGGACGACTTCCTGGAAACCCTCGCCGACCTCGGCTTCCTGCACACCGGCGGGCCGGTGGCGGAGCAGCGGCGGGTGCGCTGGCAGGGGCTCGGCAGAGCGCTGTTCTCCTGGCCGGCCTGGGCTGCCTACGCCGTCCTCGTGGCGGCCGCGGTGACCATGATGGTGCGCGACCCCGGACTGCGGCCCTCGTACCACCAGGTGTTCTTCACGCACTACTTGACGCTCATTCCGCTGACCGTCTTCGCGCTCGCGCTGCCGTGCATCGTCGTGCACGAGGCGTTCCACGCGCTCGCCGCGCGGCGGCTCGGACTGCCGTCCACACTCGGGATCGGGCGCAGGCTCTACTACCTGGTCGCGGAGACCCGGCTCGATTCACTGCTCAGCGTGGAGCGCAGGAAACGCTATCTGGTTTTCTGGGCGGGCATGTTGGCGGATGTGATCCTGCTCTGCGGCTTCACGCTGTTATCGCTCGCGCTTGACACAAACGCAATTCCGTCCTGGATTCACAAACTCTGTCTTGCTGTCGCCTTCACCTGTGTCCTGCGCCTCATCTGGCAATTCCTGTTCTATTTGGAGACGGACATCTATTACGTGGTGTCGACCGCTACCGGATGCACGGATCTGCAGAATGCGTCGCGGTTCCGGCTGCGCACCGGGTTCCGCAGGACACTGCGGCTC
This sequence comes from Streptomyces endophyticus, assembly GCF_035798155.1. NCBI lineage: Bacteria > Bacillati > Actinomycetota > Actinomycetes > Kitasatosporales > Streptomycetaceae > Streptomyces > Streptomyces endophyticus. The sequence continues at coordinate 20,034 of NZ_JAOZYC010000035.1, forward strand.
GCGCCGCCGACGCCGGACACCGAGTGGTCGCAGCGCGACCACGCCGTGGCCCGCTGGTACGCGCCGCTGCTCTTCGCCGGGTACGGATTCTCGCTGGCCTCGCTGGCCTGGGCCGGGATCCCCACCGCCACGCACTTCTGGACGACGGTCGCGGACCGGCTCGGCGACCCGCACACCCCGTTCTGGGACCTGGTCGACGCGGCGGGCTTCCTGCTCCTGTCCGGCCTCCAGATCGGGCTGCTCGTCCACGTCACACTGCGGGACCGCCGGAACCGGTCCCGCCCCCACTCACCTCAAGGAGCCCTGACATGACCGCTCTTCTGTCGACACACCACTGGTGGTTCGACGCCACCGCGGACACCACGGCCGCGGAGTCACCGCCGTCCCCGTCCCTGGAGGTCAACTGCCACCGTCGGTTACGCGGCCCGTTCACCGCCGCGCACTTCCTCCTGCACCAGGCCGTTCCCCAACTGGTGGAGCGGGACCGTGAGTTGGTGGCCTCGGCGCGGGCGACCGAGGTGGAGTCGATCGCCCCCGAGCTGATGGAGATCGTGCCGACACCGCCGCAGACCCTCACCAATCTCGCCGACGCCAAGGAGCGCACCCGCTTCTATCCGGCGACCCGCGCCCTGCGCATCGCGCACGGCGTCGCCGAACTCCTCATGGACTGGGCGCGGGTGGCCCATCCGCGCGGACTCACCCTCGCCTTCCGGGGCCTGGACGAGGCCGATCCCACGGACCGCGATCTGGTGGCCGTGCTGCTACGGCGCTGCGATCCCGCCACCCTGACCGTGGTCGTGGACGGCGCGGGGGCGGCCGACGACCTGCTCGGCAGGGCGCTCGCCGGACACACCCGCCGGGTGCCCCGACTTCCGTTCGTGGACGCCGAGTTGCTGCCCGACACGGACCTCGCGCAGCGCTACATCGACGGCGACGGCACCAGTGACGACGCACGCCTGCGCCGCGCCTACGAAGCGCTGCCCGCGGCCGAGCGGGCCCGCCGGCACACCGCGCGCGCCGAACTGCTCGCCGGGCGGGACGAGCCGACGCTGCGGCTCGGCGCGATCCCGTACCACCTGGAGCACGGCACGGACCCGCGGGGCGCGGGCGTCGAGGCGATCGTCCAGGCCGTCACCGCCTGCTTCAACAAGGGGTTCTACGAGGCCGTGGTGGACCTCGCCGAACGCGGCAGGGCACTGCTTTCCGGTGTCGAACCCGACCGTACGTACTGGAACCTGACGCACAAGACCGGCGCCTGCCTGTGCTATCTGGGGCGCGGCGCCGACGCGTTCGGCTACTTCGAGGAGATGCGGCGCGGCTCCACCTCGCCGGACGCGCACATGGGGACCGCGTACCTCATGGCGATGCTGTACACCCGGTTCCTGCCGAAGGACGCGCACGACGAGGACCTCGCGCTCGCCTGGGTGAACACGGCGATCTCGATCGCGGACGTGCACCCCGATCCCGACAAGCGGGTCCTGGTACGGGCGTTCATGCGCAACGCGCGGGCCCTGGTCGAGCTGCACCGCGGCAACGTCGACGGCTCGCTCGCCCTGGTCGACGAGGCGATGGCGATCACGGACGCCGACTTCGGCCCGGACGAGCAACTCCTGCACCGCTCTGTGCTGTTGTACAACCGGGCACAGGTGCGCGGCGCGCGCGGCGACCACGCCGCTTCGCTGGCCGACTACGACGAGGTGATCCGCCGCGACCCGGACTATGGCGACTACTACTTCGAGCGGGCCGCCCAGCACCGCGCGCTCGGCGCGACCCGCGAGGCACTCGCGGACTACGCGGCGGCGATCCGCCTCACCCCGCCGTTCTACGAGGCGCACTTCAACCGGGCCGACCTGCTGCGGGAGTTGGGCGACGACGCGGGCGCACTGCGCGATCTGGACTACGCCCTGGCCGTCGAACCGGACCATGTCGACTCGCTGCTGCACCGCGCGGACCTGTCCCTGGAGCGCGGCGACTTCGACCGGGCCCGCGCGGACATCGGCCACGGCCTGGACCTGGCGCCCGGAAACTCGCACCTCCTCGCCGCTCAGGGGGCGTTGCACTCCGAGCTGGGTGACACGCGAGCCGCGTTGGAGAGCTACTCGGCGGCCCTGAAAGCGGACCCGGGCTGCCTCGCCGCCTGGGCGAACCGGGCCGTCCTCGCCTTCGACGCGGGCCGCCCCGCCGAGGCCGTCGACGACCTGGACGCGGCCCTCGCGCTCGACGACGACGCGGAACTGCGGGCCAACCGGGCCGTGGCGCTCCAGTCCCTGGGCGAGCACCGGCGCGCGGCCGCCGACCTGGACCGCGCGCTGACCTCGTCCGAAGGACCGCCCGACCCGGAGCTGTTCTACCTGCGGGGCGTCAGCCGCTTCGCCCTCGACGACCCGACCGGGGCGCTCACGGACTGGCGCGCCCACCTGGACGCCTACGAGCGGGACGACGCCTCACCGCACGCCGAGGAGATCCACGCCCGCGCCGGGGCCGCGCTAGGTCCTGTACGGAGTTCTGGCGTGGGAGAAGGAGCGGTGCCTGGTGCCTTCGAATCCAAGGCGGAGGAGGGAGGCGACGCGGAGCGTCGTCGACCGACGACAACGCCGGAGGCGGAGGTGCCAGGCACCGCGACGCCACGCCAGAACTCCGTACAGGACCTAAGGGAGGGCGCGGCGTGACCGCCGAGGCGACGAGTCCGCCGCACATCGAACCGGCGCGGGCCGACCTCGTACGGTCCGCGCTGCGGCGGCACGCCAAGGGGGTCGCCGTGGTCACGGTCGGCGGGGAGCGGCCCGCCGGGTTCTGCGTCACCTCGCTGGCCTCGCTCTCCCTCGACCCGCCGCTCCTGTCGTTCACGGTGGGCCTGCGGTCGGGTTCGTGGGAGGCGGTGCGGGACGCGACGTGGGTGATGGTGCAGCTCCTCGCGGCCGGCCAGGAGGAGGTGGCGCGGGCCTTCGCGGGCCCGCGCCACGCCCGCTTCGGGCCGCGCACCTCCTGGCACCGCGACCCGCTGGGGCTGCCCGCCCTGGACGGCGTACTGGCCCGCTTCGTGCTCGCACCGGTCAGCATGCGCCCGGTGGGCGACCACGCCCTGGTCATCGGGCTCGTGGTGCGGGCGGGCCGGGTCGCGGAGGCGGGGCCGCTGGTGCACCACGACGGGACGTTCGTCGACCTCCCGGGACCGCCCGGCTCGGCAGGCACGACGGGCACGACGGGCACGACGGGCACGACGGGCACGGCAGGCGCCCCGCACTGAGCCATTGGTACAGTCGGCCGCGTTCCGCCGCGCCACCGAAGGAGCCCGACGCCATGGCCGTGGACCAGCTCGACACCCGCATCCTGCGGCTCCTCCTGGAACAGCCCCGCACCAGCATGCGCGAGTACGCCCGGATCCTCGGAGTCGCCCGCGGCACGCTCCAGGCCCGGGTCGACCGGATGGAGCGGGACGGCGTGATCACCGGCGTGCAGCCCTCCCTCTCCCCCGCGGCCCTCGGCCACCCGGTGCTCGCCTTCGTGCACATCGAGACCACGCAGGGCCACCTGGGGGACGTCGGGGACGAGCTCGCCGGAGTGCCGGAGATCATCGAGGCGTACTCCACCACCGGCGGCGGCGACCTCCTCGCCCGCGTGGCGGCACGCGACGCCGAGCACCTGGAGGATGTGATCCAGCAGCTCAACCGCCTGCCGGGCGTGGTCCGCACCCGCACAGAGGTGGCGCTGCGCGAGCGCGTCCCGCACCGCCTGCTGCCGCTGGTCGAGGCGATCGGGAAGGCGGCGGGACACGCGCGCGGATGATCGGGGGACCCCGGTCCTGCATCCTGGGTCACATGAGCGACGCGAACCACCCCTCGTACCACTTCGGCGACACCGCGGTCGTCTTCGATCTCGACGGCACCCTCGTCGACAGCGAGCCGAACTACTTCAAGGCCTCCCTCGCCACCCTCGCCCGGCAGGGCGTCAAGGACTTCACGTGGGCCGACCACGAGACGTACGTCGGGATCTCCACGCTGGAGACCATCGGCATCTGGAAGCGGCGGTACGGCATCGACGTGCCGGACGGCGAACTCCTTGAGGAGATGAACGCCCGCTATCTGGAGCTGGCGCGCGCCGACACCCATGTCTTCCCGCAGATGCGGCTGTTCGTCGAGCGGCTGCACGCGGCGGGCGTGCCGATGATCGTCGCGTCGGGCTCATCGCCGGAGGCCATCGACGCGATCCTCACCGGTACGGGGCTCGGGGCGCAGCTGCCGCTGTATGTGTCGGCGGACGAGGTCGAGCACGGCAAGCCGGCGCCCGACGTGTTCCTGGAGGCGGCACACCGGCTCGGCTCGCGGGCCTCGCACTGTGTGGTCCTGGAGGACGCGGCGCCGGGGGCCGCCGCCGCGCACGCGGCCGGCATGCGCTGCATCGCGCTGCCGTATGTCGCGGCGCAGGCGGACGACCCGGCGTTCACCACGGCCGACCTGCTGTTCAAGGGCGGTCAGGAGGAGTTCACTGCGCGGGCCGCGTGCGAGTGGCTCGAGCGCTCAGCTCCGTCTTCCTGATCTTCCCGGTGGGGGTGAGCGGCAGCTCGTCGAGTATCTCGACGATGTGCGGGACCTTGTACGTCGCCATGGCCCCGGCCGCCCACTCCTTCAGCGCGTCCCCGGTGAGCGCGGAGCCAGGGACGGTGCGCGCGAACGCGTAGGGCCGCTGGCCGCTCTCCGGGTCCTCGACGGCGACCACCGCGGCGGCGAGCACGTCGGGGTGCTGGGCGAGCAGGGTCTCCACTTCCGTCGGGAAGACGCTCATGCCCTTCACCTTGATCATGTCCTTGTCGCGGCCCAGGTAGTGCAGGCACCCCTCCTCGTCGAGGGCGCCGATGTCCCCGGTGTGCAGCCAGCCGTCGCGCAGCGCACTCGCGGTCGCCTCGGGCGCGCGCCAGTACCGCGTGAGCACGGACGGGCCGCGCACCACGATCTCGCCCCGCTCCCCCAGCGGCAGCGGCTCACCGGTCGTGAAGTCGACGACCATGAAGTCCGTGCCGGGGACCGGCAGTCCGCAGAACACCGGGTCGCTCAGCAGATCGCGGTCGCCGTCCTGGAAGCCGAGTGTGTTGGTGTCACTGGTGTGTGTCTCGGTCATGCCGTACGAGGCCTCGCGCAGCACACTGTGCTCGCCGACCGCCGCCTTCCACCGGGCGCGCAGGGCCGGGGTGAGCTTGCGGATGAAGGAGACGGTGAGCGGGGTCGACAGGCTCGTCAGGTCGCGTCGCGCGAAGTCGGGGTGGTCGAGCAGTTCGAGGTAGTTCTCGACGGTGCCGGCCATGGTGGTCACGCCGTGGGTCTCGATGGCGTCGAGGACCTCGGCCGCGTTCCAGCGGGTGAGCAGGATGCTGGTGCCGCCGGAGACGAGCGGGGCGAGGATGCCGAGGTTCTCGCCCGCGATCCAGAAGATGGGCAGGTAGCAGACGGAGACGATGCCGCGTGCCTGCTCCTCGTCCGTGGCGGTGCGGCCGTTGTCGATGGCGGTCGCCGTGTAGACCATGTGCCGCTGGGTGTGCTCGCAGCCCTTGGGCAGTCCGGTGGTGCCTCCGGTGTAGTTGAGGGCGGCGAGCGCGTCGAGGTCGTCGGCGACGGTCTCGTGGCGGTCGTGGGCGACGGCCCGCGGCCAGTCGGCGTCCGCGAGCACGGTGCGCACGGGGGTGTCGGCGCGCACCTCGTCGACGGCGGGCAGCAGCGCGTCCCGCGTGACGATCAACTCCGGTCCCGCGTCGTTCAGTTCGTGCCGCAGCTCGGCCGCGCGGAACATCGGGTTCACCGGCACGTGCACCGCGCCGATACGGAGCACGGCGAGCAGGGCGACGACGAAGCGGGCCCCGTTCGGGAGGAACACGCCGACGCGGTCGCCGATCCGCACTCCCTGTTCGGTCATCCAGCCCGCCAACCGGGCGCTCTGGTCGTCGAGTTGCCGGTAGCTGAGGGTCTCGGCCGCCGTGACGATCGCGGGCCGGTCCGGATGGAGCTCGGCCCAGCGGGCCACATGTCCGGGAAGCGTCAACTCCCCGCCCGCATGGCGGGTTTCGGACGGCTGGCGGCCGGACCTGGACGTGGCCTGGCGGGCGCGCAGGTCGTGCAGATACGCCTCGACTGCTGTGCGGGTGGACAACGTGCGGCTCCCTACTGCTGCGGTGCTGCTCCGATACCGAGAAGGTGCAGGTACATGGCGGTCGCGTCGGCGACCGCGCGTTCGTACGTGGCCGGCCGCTCGGCGACGAGCCGCGCGAACTCGATGCTCATGCCGCCGACGGCGCGGGACAGGGTGAGCGGGTCGACGACCGGGTGCGCCCGGCCCTCCGCCGCGACCCTGCGTACGTAGCGGGCGGCCCGGCGGACCGGACGCTCGCGGATCTCCTCCCACAGGGCGCGCACCTCGGCGTCGCCCCGCGCCTGCTGTTCGAGCAGGACGAGCAGGGGCAGGTGCCGCGCGTACGCGGCGATGAACGCGGCCGTGGAGGCGCGCGCCACCGCCGCCACGTCGTCGGTGTCCACTCCGGGTACGTCCTGCGCGGTGAGGAACGCGTCCCGTACGCGCCCCGCGAGCACCCGGAAGACCTCTTCCTTGGACGCGAAGTAGACGTAGAAGCCGGCCCGTGACACCTCGGCCTGCGCCGTGATGTCGGCGATCGTCGCCGGGCCGTAGCCGAGCCGCGCGAAGACCTGCTCGGCCGCGTCGAGCAGCCGTCCGCGCGCCGGGGCGTCGGTCCGGTCGCGGGCGGTGCGGGTCGCCCATTCCTGCCGCCGGGGCGGTCTGTCCTGCTGACTGCGTGCCACAGCGCCAGAGTATTGACGTTGACGTCAGTGTCAATGAGCATGGCGGAATCCGCGTTCGGAACCTCGACAACCTCGGCTCCGAACCCGACTTCGACTTCCCGGAGGGGCACATGGGGTCTGCCGCCGTACTCGTCGCCAACCGAGGGGAGATCGCCGTACGGGTACTGCGCGCCGCCGCCGAACTCGGGCTGCGCACGGTGGCCGTGCACGAGCCGGGCGACGAGACACATCTGCACCTGGCGGACGAGGCCGTGCCGCTCGCGGCGGGCGGCTATCTGGACGCCGAGGCGCTGGTGGCCGCCGCGCGCCGGGCCGGCTGTACGTATCTCCACCCCGGTTACGGCTTCCTGAGCGAGTCCGCGGCGCTCGCCCGGCGGTGCGCGGACGCCGGTGTCACCTTCGTGGGCCCGGCACCGGAGGTGCTGGACCTGTTCGGGGACAAGGCACGCGCCCGTGCGCTCGCCGTCGAGACGGGCGTGCCGGTCCTGCCCGGTACGGCGGGTGACACCACGCTGGAGGAGGCGCGGGCGTTCCTCTCCGACGGACCCGTGATGGTCAAGGCCGTGGGCGGGGGCGGCGGGCGTGGGATGCGGGTCGTACGGGACGCGGCCGAGCTCGACGAGGCGTGGCAGCGGTGCGCCTCCGAGGCGCAACAGGCCTTCGGCCGCGGCCAGTTGTACGTGGAGCGCCTGTGGGAGGGCGCCCGGCACATCGAGGTGCAGATCGTCGGCGACGGTGCCACCGCGAGTCACCTGTGGGAGCGGGACTGCAGCGCGCAGCGCCGCCACCAGAAGCTCGTGGAGATCGCCCCGGCGCCGGGGCTCGACGCCGCCGTGCGCGACCGGCTCCTCGACGCCGCGCTGCGCCTGGCCGGTGCCGCCCGCTACGCGGGCGTCGGCACGGTCGAATTCCTGGTCCGGGGCGCCGAGTTCGTGTTCATGGAGGCCAATCCGCGCCTCCAGGTGGAGCACACGGTGACGGAGGAGGTGACGGGTGTCGACCTGGTCGCGGCGCAGCTGCGGATCGCGGCGGGCGAGAGCCTGGCCGACCTCGGTCTCGCCGGGGAGCCGGCAGCCCCGCGCGGTTTCGCCGTGCAGTTGCGGGTGAACGCGGAGGTCACGGGGCCGGACGGCGCGGTGCGCCCGTCGGCGGGGCGGCTCGCGCGCCTCGACGTGCCGACGGGCCCCGGTGTGCGCGTCGACACCGCCGCCCGCACCGGCACCGAACTCGGCACGCGCTACGACTCCCTCCTCGCCAAGGTCGTCGCGCACGCTCCGGCCGGTGACTTCGCGGCGGCGTGCGCGCGGGCGCGGCGGGCGCTCGACGAGTTCACGGTGGAGGGCGTGCGGACCGGCATCCCCTTCCTGGCCAGGCTGCTCGACCACCCCGGTTTCACGGCGGGTGGCTTCGACACCGCCTTCGTACAGCGCCACCTCGCCGAGCTCGCACCACCCGCCGTCACCGCACCGGACGATGCCACCGAGCCGGGCACGGTGACCGCGCCCATGGCGGGCACGGTCGTCACCGTCGAGGCCGCGCCCGGCCAACTCGTCGCGGCGGGCACCACCTTGCTCGTACTGGAAGCGATGAAGATGGAGCACGTGGTGCGCGCCGAGCACGCGGGGGTCGTCCGTGCGGTGGCCGCGGGTGTCGGCGAAACGGTCGCCGAGGGCGCCGAGTTGGTGCTGCTCGACGTGACGGAGAGCGGTGGCGCCCAGGAGGTCGCGGCCGAGGAGCTCGACCTCGACGCGGTGCGTCCCGACCTCGCGCAGGTCGTCGCGCGGCACGCCTTCGGCCTGGACGAGAACCGTCCCGAAGCGGTCGCCAAGCGGCATGCGACCGGGCTCCGTACGGCCCGCGAGAACATCGAGGACCTGTGCGACCCGGGGACGTTCACCGAGTACGGCGCGCTCGCGGTGGCCGCGCAGCGGCGGCGCCGACCGCTGGACGACCTGATCCGCTCGACGCCCGCCGACGGCATGGTGACCGGCACCGGCAGGATCGGCGGCGCACCCGCGGTCACGATGTCGTACGACTACACGGTGCTCGCCGGGACCCAGGGTCACAACAACCACCGCAAGACGGACCGGATGCTGCATCTGGCCGAGGAGCGCGGACTGCCCGTCGTGCTGTTCGCGGAGGGTGGCGGGGGCCGCCCCGGCGACACGGACACGTCGTCGATCGCGGGCCTTGACGTCATGACGTTCCATCAAATGGCCCGGCTCAACGGGAAGGTGCCGCTGGTCGGCATCGCGTCGGGCCGCTGCTTCGCGGGGAACGCGGCGCTGCTCGGCAGCTGCGACGTCATCATCGCGACGCCCGAGGCGAACATCGGGATGGGCGGTCCCGCGATGATCGAGGGCGGTGGCCTCGGCGTACACCGCCCCGAGGACATCGGCCCGCTGTCGGTGCAGGTGCCGAACGGGGTGGTGGACCTGCCGGTCGCCGACGAGGCGGAGGCGGTCCGCGCGGCCCGCGCCTACCTGTCGTACTTCCAGGGGCCGCAGGCGAATTGGGAAGCTCCCGACCCCCGGCGCCTTCGTCACACCATCCCCGAGAACCGGCGCCGCGCCTACGACATCCGCGCCGCGATCGAGGGACTCGCCGACACCAACTCGGTGCTCGAACTGCGCCGCGGCTTCGGCGTCGGCATCATCACGGCGCTGGTCCGGATCGAAGGCCGCCCGATGGGCCTGGTCGCCAACAACCCGGCACACCTCGGCGGCGCCGTCGACCGGGACGCCGCGGACAAGGCGGCACGCTTCCTGCGGCTGTGCGAGGCGTTCGGCCTCCCGGTCGTCTCACTGTGCGACACACCCGGCTTTATGGTCGGCCCGGACTCCGAACGCACCGCGACGGTACGGCAGTTCGCGGACCTGTTCGTCGCGGGCGCCCGCCTCACCGTCCCCTTGGTCTGTCTCGTGCTGCGCAAGGCGTACGGGCTCGGGGCGATGGCCATGATGGGTGGTTCGACGCGGGCGCCGCTCGGCACGGCGTCCTGGCCGAGCGGCGAGTTCGGCGGGATGGGCCTGGAGGGCGCGGTGCGGCTCGGCTACCGGCGCGAACTGGAGGCGATCGCCGATCCCGCCGAGCGGGAGCGGGCGTTCGAGGCGCGGGTCGCCGAGATGTACGAGCACGGGAAGGCGGTGAACGCGGCGGCGGCACTGGAGATCGACGCGGTCATCGACCCGGCGGATTCCAGGAGTTGGATCATGTCGGCGCTCGACGTGCCGGCCACGCCCTCGCGGGCGCCCGCGCATTGATGCACACCAAGAGGGGTACTCCGTCGATCATGCGTATCAGTGTGGTGGATGTCGGTTCGAACACCGTGCGTCTCGCGATCGCGGACGCGCGCGACGGGGCGCCGCTGCCGGTGCACACGGCCAAGCGGCGACTACGTCTGTCCGAGCTGGTGGACGGCGACCGCAGACTGGGGCCCGCGGCCGTCGAGCGCGTGGTCGACGCGGTGCGGGCAGCGGTCACGGAGGCCGAACGCTGGGGCAGCGACGAACCGTTCGTCTTCGCCACGGCCATCATCCGGGACGCGCCGAACCGGGACGAGGTGCTCGACGCCGTCGAGGAGGGCACCGGGGTGCGGCCCCGGGTGCTGCCCGGCGAGGTGGAGGCCGAGCTGACGTTCCTCGCGGCGCGGCGCTGGATGGGCTGGCGGGCCGGGCCGCTCGGCGTCCTCGACATCGGCGGCGGTTCGCTCGAGGTCGCCTTCGGGCGTGGCCGGCTCCCCGAGTTCGCGATCTCGCTGCCGCTCGGGGCGGGGCGGCTCACGCGCGAACATCTGCCGGGCGACGGGGCGCCGCCGACGGAGCTGGAGCTGAAGGCGCTGCGCCGCCATGTGCGGCACCAGCTCAGGGACGTCGCGGCGCGGATCCGCTGGGAGGGGCCGCTCACGGCGGCGGCCACGTCCCGTACGTTCACGCAGCTCGCGCGCCTGTGCGGGGCGTCGCCCGGGCGTCATGGTCCGTTCGTGCCACGGCGGTTGAGCCGCAGGTCGCTTGGTCTGGCGGTCACCGAGCTCGCGGCGCTTCCGGCCGAGCGGCGCGCGGAGCTGCCCGGCATCTCCGCGCCCCGGGCGTCGCAGTCCCTCGCGGGGGCGCTCGTCGGCCACACGGCGATGAAGCTCATGGGCATCCGCGAACTCACGGTCTGCCCGTGGGCGATCCGGGAGGGCATTCTGCTGCGCCACATCGAGGGTGACGCGGGGTGGTCCGCGAGCGGCCATCCGGCTCTGCACCTGGCGGCCGACCGTGCTTACGCCACGGGGCTCCGCCCCGGACCCCGCTCCTCAATCGCCGGAGGGGCTTGATGTGACCTCGCCTTGGGCAATCTGCCGCCTTGGGCGGCAGGGTGGGCAAGGCGGCCCCCGGTGCCGCGCAACCGTGGAGGGGGCGTCAACCCGCCCCGCGGACCAGCTCGATGGCTCGGCCCAGTGTCGACAGGCGTGCGGCCACCGTGTCACCCGCCGGGTACAAGCGGACCGTGTCCACCCCCGCGTCCCGCCACACCTTCAACCGGTCCCGCACCATGGCCTCCGTGCCGATGAGCGTCGTGGCGAGCACCATGTCGTCGGTGACCAGGGCGGTGGCCCCGTCCCGGTCGCCGGCCTGCCAGCGTTCGCGGACGGCCGCGGCGACCTCGGCCCAACCCTGCCTGCTGTAGGCCTGGTTGTAGAAATTGGTGGTGGCGGAGCCCATGCCGCCGAGGCTGAAGGCGAGCTCCTTCTTGCGGCTGCCCACCACGGCGGCCAGCTCCTCCTCGTCCTCGACGAAGTTCACCTCGGCCCCCTGGCAGATGTCGAGGTCGGCCCTGGTCCTGCCGGACGCCGCGAGCCCCGCGTCCAGGTGGTCGAAGTACGCCTCCTTGGCCCCCTCGGGCACGAAGCTCGTCCCGAGCCACCCGTCGGCGACCTCCCCGGTGAGCCGCAGCATCTTCGGCGACAACGTGGCCAGGTAGATGGGCAGTTCGTGCTCGGCCCGCATCGAAAGACGCATCGGCCTCGCGTCGCCGCCGGGCATCGGCAGCGTGAACTCCCGCCCCTCGTAGGCGAGTTTCTCGCCGGTCGCCGCCATCCGCACGATCTCGACGGTCTCCCGCATCCGGGCCAGCGGGCGCGCGAACGGCACCCCGTGCAGCCCCTCGATCACCTGCGGTCCTGACGGGCCGAGCCCGAGCAGGAAGCGGCCCTCGGAGATGTTCGACAAGGTGATCGCGGCGCGCGCGATGGCGGCCGGGGTACGGGTGGCGAGCTGGATGATGCCGGATCCGAGCAGCATCCGCTCGGTGCGCGCCGCCAAGTACCCCAGCGGGGACGGCGCTTCGGAGCCCCAGGCCTCGGCGACCCAGCAGATGTCCAGGCCCAGCTTCTCGGCCTCGGTGACGAAGTCGACGGTCTCCCGCCAGTTCCCGCCGGACGCCTCGATGGTGGTCGACGTACGCATCACAGAACCTCGTTCCCCTCGGCGAGGGCCTTCAGCCCGTCGAGTGCCGCGCCCATCCCCCGCTCCCACTCCCGCAGCCGCCCGTACACGATCTTCTGCTCCTTCTCCGGCATCCGGTCGATGGCGTACGAGAGGCCGGAGCGACCGGGCCCCATCCGCGCCCACTGCGTCAGCTCGGTGCCCCCGCCCTCCCCCTCCGCCAGGCTGAACCGCCATACGGCGCTGGGCTGTTCGGGATCGCCCACGGCCCACGCGAAGACCCGCTCCGGCACGCACTCGACGACACACGAGGTGGTCTCCCACGCGCCGAACGCCTCGTGCCGACTGCGCCCCAGGAAGCGGGCGCCGACGCCGCGCACCTCGTCCAGCCACTCGGCCGACTGCAGTTCGGCGCTGAACCGGGGCATCAGGCCGACATCACTGACCAGCTCCCACACCCGGCCCGGCGGCGCCGCGATCGTGCGCCGCACCTCGACGGTCGGCGTGTCCGCGTAACGTGCGCCCGTCCACTCCATCGTGCTCCACCTCTCCGTAGAACAGCCTGCGTAGAACCCCTGCGACCACGAGAGTTTCGTAGATGGACTCACTACGTCAAGAGCAATCCGGCTACCGAAGGGACCGGTTCAGCGGGTGAAGCGCGCCGCGATGTCGGGGCGCCGCGCGAGCTTCTCCGGGTAGCCGGGGCCCATCCGCGCGTGGGTGTCGTCGGCGGTCATCGGCTCACCGCAGTGCGCGCAGACCACCGCTGCCTCGCTCTCGTGCCCGCACCGGTCGTGCTCGAAGACGACGGGCGCGCCCTCCTCGCCGGACAGCCAGCGGTTGCCCCAGGCGTTCATGGCGGCGAGGACGCCGAAGAACTCGCGCCCTTTCTCCGTCAGGACGTAGTCGTGCCGCACCGGAGCGCTGTCATAGGCACGCTTCTCCATCAGCCCCGCCTCGACCAGCCGCCGCAGCCGCTCCGCCAGGGTCGTCCGGGCGATGCCGAGCTCCTGCTGGAACACGTCGAAGCGGGTGATGCCGTAGAACGCCTCGCGCAGCACGAGCGGCGTCCACCAGTCCCCCAGGAGGTCCATGGTGCGGGCGATGGAGCAGGGCCAGTCGGCAAAGGAAGTGCGCCTCATGACCGAAAGGATACGGACGGGCCAAGGAGCGGGTCTCGGTACAGGACTCAGGACGTGACATTCACCATGAACGGCGCGGACCCATTGTGATGACACCCCCACCCCTGATCATCTGAAGGCTCGACAACGCACCGAGCAGGAGGCCCCGTTGTTCGCTTCCGTGGACGAAGTCACCACGCGCCTGGCCGGGACCGGCTATCTGGCCTCGCCCGCCGTGGCGACCACCGTCTTCCTGGCCGCCAGGCTCGGCAAGCCGCTGCTCGTCGAGGGCCCGGCGGGCGTCGGCAAGACAGAACTCGCGAAGGCGGTCGCCGCGATCAGCGACGCCCGCCTGATCCGCCTCCAGTGCTACGAGGGCGTGGACGAGAGCCGCGCGCTCTACGAGTGGAACCACGCCAAGCAGCTGCTGCGCATCACGGCGGGCCGCGACGAGACCTGGGACCAGACCCGCTCGGACATCTTCAGCGAGGAGTTCCTCCTCCCCCGCCCCCTCCTGACGGCGATCCGCGGCGACGACGCGAAGGTCCTCCTGATCGACGAGATGGACAAGGCGGACGTGGAGGTGGAGGGCCTGCTCCTCGAAGTCCTCTCCGACTTCCAGGTGACCGTCCCGGAGCTGGGCACGATCGCCGCCACCCGGCGTCCCTTCGTGGTCCTCACCTCCAACGCGAGCCGCGAACTGTCGGAGGCGCTGCGCCGCCGCTGTCTCTTCCTCCACATCGGCTTCCCCGAGGAGGAGTTGGAGCGCCGCATCGTCGCCCTGAAGGTGCCCGAGCTCGACGCGGTGCTCGCCGAGTCCCTCGTACGGGTCGTGGGCGCGCTGCGCGCGATGGATCTGCGCAAGGTGCCCTCGGTCGCGGAGACGGTGGACTGGGCGCGCACCCTGCTGGCGCTCGGCGCGGACCGCCTGGACGAGGAGGTCGTACGGGCGTCCCTCGGCGTCGTCCTCAAGCACCAGGAGGACGTGAACACGGCAGCGGCGAAGCTCGACCTGGACGCGGTGTGAGCACGGCTCTCTCGGTCGCGGACCGCGTCACCTCACTCGTCCGGGCGCTGCGCGCACACGGCATCCGGATCGGCACGGGCGAGAGCGTGGACGCCGCGCAGGCGGTGGCGGCGCTCGGCCTGGACAGCCGGGACCATCTGCGCGAGGGCCTGGCGTCCGCGCTCCTCCACGACCAGGGGCAGCGCGCGGTCTTCGACCCGGTCTTCGACGTGTACTTCCCGCACGCGGTGGGCGCGCCCGGGTCGAGTGCCGAAGTGGACAGGGACAGCCTCCGCGAACGCCTCACCGAGGCCCTGACCACGAACGACAGCGCCGCGCTCGCCCGCCTGGCGGCCGAGGCGGTGGACTCCCTCGGCGGCTACGACACGGACGGCTGGTCGTCCCAGCAGACACTCGACCGGCTGCGCCCGCAGACCCTCCTCGCACCCGTCATGTCCGCGATCCGCGCGGGCGGCAGCGGCCAGACCGGGGCGTTCACCGACCGCATCGAGGCGGACGAGATCCGCCGCCGCATCGAGGACTTCCGCGAGGGGGTGCGCGGCGAGGCCCGCCGCAGGGTCGCGGAGGCCCGCAACCGGGACGAGCTGGCCCGCCGCATGCCGGTCCAGACCCCGGACCGCACCCTGTTCCTCTACGCGGACAAGGCCCAACTCGCCGAGCTGCGCCGCACGGTCCACCCCCTGGCCCGCAAGCTGGCCACCCGCCTCGCGGCCCGCCGACGCCGCGCGTCCCGCGGCCACATCGACCTGCGCCGGACGCTGCGCGGCTCGCTCTCGACGGGCGGCGTCCCCATGCGGCCCGTCCTTCGAAAGCGCCGCCCGACCCGCCCGGAACTGGTCCTGCTCTGCGACGTGTCCGGCTCGGTGGCCGGCTTCGCGAACTTCACGATGCTGCTGGTCCAGGCCCTGCACGACCAGTTCAGCAAGATCCGCGTCTTCGCCTTCGTCAACCGGATCGACGAGGTCACCGACCTCATCGCGCACGGCGCCGCCGACGCGGAGGGCCTCGGCGCCCGCATCGCGGCCGAGGCCACGCTGACCGGCTGGCACGGCAGCAGCGACTACGGCACGGCGCTCGGCGAGTTCGTGGAGCGCTACGAGTCCGCGGTGGGCCCCCGCACCACGGTCCTCATCCTCGGCGACGCCCGCAACAACCAGCAGAACCCGAACCTCCCGGCCCTGCGCCGCATCACCCGCGCCTCCCGCCGCACCTACTGGCTCAACCCGGAACCCCGCTCCCAATGGGACACGGGCGACTCCGCGGCCTCCACGTACGCGGAGGTGGTCCCCCTCCACGAATGCCGCAACGCCCGCCAGCTGAGCCACTTGGTGGGCCACCTGCTCCCCGTCTAGGGAACTGTGACGCCCGCCCACGACAGCATCGTGGTCAGCCGTCACAGTCCCGGTCCCGCCCCGGTCCCGGTCCCGCCCCGGCGCACATCCGTCCCGCACGTTCCGTAGCCCTCTCACTTGCGCGATCGTGAAGGGACGTGAAGCGTGATCGGGAGGTTCACCGACCGGGACGGAGGGCGCATGAAGGCGGACGGCCGTGACGCGTACTTCGACAACGCCAAGTACCTGGCGATCGTCCTCGTCGCGCTCGGGCACGCCTGGGAACCGCTGCGCGGGGACAGCCGCGCGGCCTCCGCGCTGTACTTCACCGTCTACACGTTCCACATGCCGGCGTTCATCGTGATCTCCGGATACTTCTCGCGGTCGTTCGACGCGAGCCCCCGACGGATGAAGCGCCTGGTCACGGGCGTGCTCGTGCCGTATGTGATCTTTGAGGTCGCGTATACGTTCTTCAAGCGCACCGTCGGCGACGATCCGGACTACCCGGTCACGCTGCTCGACCCCTGGTATCTGACCTGGTTCCTGATCGCGCTCTTCATCTGGCGGCTCACCACCCCGCTCTGGAAGATCATCCGCGCGCCGCTGCCGCTGGCCCTCGCGGTCGCCGTGCTCGCCGCCGTCTCCCCCGACATCGGTGACGACCTGGACCTTCAGCGGGTGCTGCAGTTCCTGCCCTTCTTCGTGCTCGGTCTGTGCCTGAAGCCGGAGCACTTCCAGCTGGTGCGGCGCCGCCAGGCCCGCATCCTCGCCGTGCCGGTGTTCGTGAGCGCGCTGCTCGTCGCGTACTGGGCCTCACCGCGGATGACCGCCGCCTGGTTCTACCGCCGCGACAGCGCACAGGAACTGGGCGCGCCCGGCTGGACGGGCGTGGTGATGACGCTCGCCCTGTTCGGCTGCTCGGTGATCCTGATGGCCTGCTTCTTCGCGTGGGTGCCGGGGCGCAGGCTCTGGTGCACGGCGCTCGGCGCGGGCACCCTGTACGGCTATCTGCTGCACGGCTTCCTCGCGAAGGGCTCCCGCTTCTGGGGCTGGTACGACCACGACTGGGTGCACACCCCGCTCGGCGAGATCACGGTCACCGTGATCGCCGCGTCGGTCATCACCGTCCTGTGCACACGCCCCGTGCGGTGGCTGTTCCACTGGGCGATGGAGCCCGAGATGCGCTGGGCCTTCAAACCCGAGCCGTCCCCCTCCGACGAGGGACGGTCACCGACCCGCAGCTGAGGGCTGTCGTTCGGGTACGTCGCGGTTTCCTGAGCGCAACGCCGCCGAAACACCGTCTCCCTACCGTCACCACCACACCGGTCATGGCTGCAACGGCCGGTGGGTGTCCGGGTGTTGGGTTTCCGGGGCGCTAACCAGCCGTCTTCCGCCGAGCTGTGAGGAGGAACGATGGCTGTTGTCGAGCATGCCGTCGCGCCCGCACACCAAGGACCCCACCCCGTCGACGTCCGGCCGCCGTGGCGGCGGCTCGTGCCACTGAGCCTGCAGCATCTGCTCGTCGCGTACGCGGGCATGGCCACGATGCCGCTGCTCGTGGGGACCGCGCTGCATCTGCCAGAGGACCGGATCCGGCTGCTCATCAGCGCGAATCTGCTGGTCAGCGGGGTTGCCACGGTGTTGCAGTCGCTGGGTTTCAAGTGGTTCGGGGCGCGGTTGCCGATCGTGATGGGCTCCACGTTCACCGCGATCACTCCCGCGATCCTCATCGGGCAGGAGCACGGGCTCGCCGCCGTGTTCGGGGCGACCGTCGTATCCGGCCTGGTGACGCTGGCCGTCGCTCCGTGGTTCGGGCGCTGTTTGCATCTGTTCCCGCCGCTGGTCACCGGGACGGTCATCGCTGTCATCGGATTCTCGCTGGTGCCTTCGGCCGCCGGTCTCATCGCCGGGGAGGGGTCCGACGGCAGCGGTGGGCGCGGGCTCGCGCTCGCCGCCGGGACGGTGCTGCTCGTGGTGGTCGTGGAGCGCGTCGCGCCGCCTGCGCTCGCCCGGTTCTCGGTGCTCATCGCCATGGCCGTGGGGACCGTGGCCGCGCTGCCGCTGGGGCTGTTCGACGGGTCGGGGGTCGCGGACGCGCGCGTCGTCACGGCGCCCGATCCGACGGCTTTCGGGGCGCCCACGTTCGTGGTGCCCGCCATCGCGGCGATGCTCGTCGTGCAGCTCGTGAACATGGTGGAGTCCGTCGGCGACACCCTCGCGGTCGGCCAGATCGTCGGCCGCGGCGACGACGCGCCCACCGTCGTACGGGCGCTGCGCGCGGACGGGGCCGCCACCGTGCTGTCCGGGGCGCTCGCCTCCTTCCCCATCGTGACGTTCGGGCAGTCGGTGGGCCTGGTGAGCGTGACACGCGTGAAGAGCCGTCATGTCGTGGCCCTGTCCGGGGTGTTGATGGTGGTGCTCGCGTTCGTGCCGGTGCTCGGGGCGGCCGTCGCCGCCGTGCCGGGGCCCGTTCTCGGCGGGGTGTCGCTCGTCATGTTCGGGACCGTGGGCGCCGTCGGGCTGCGCATCCTCGCGCGCGCGGATCTGACCGAGCCGCGGAACCTGCTGACCGTCGCCCTCGCCTTCGCGCTCGGCATGATCCCGCTCGGCGCGCCGGATTTCTACGCGCCGCTCCCCTCGTACGTGCGCACCGTCCTGGACAGCGGCATCGCCATCACCGGGATCGTGGCGTTCCTGCTCAATCTGCTGTTCCACCACACGGGCGCGGCCCGTCTCCGGAAGGAACCTGCCCGATGACACCCGGGACGATCACGGACGTCACCGTCCACAGCGGGGGCCGCTGGCTGCCCGGGATGGACGTGCACATCGCCGACGGGCGGGTCACGGCGCTCGTACCGCACGGTGAACTCCCTTACGACGAAGTGGTGTTGGACGCCGGTGGCGGGCACCTCACTCCCGGCCTCGTCAACACCCACACCCACCTCTTCCAGGCCGGACTGCGCGGCATCGGTGAGGGGCTCGGGCTGCTCGCGTGGCTGAGTGCCGTCGGTGAGGAGGCGGCACTGCTCACGCCCGAGCGGGCCTACGCGACCGCTGCCGCCGCCGCGGCCGAGGCGCTGCGCAGCGGCACCACCACGCTCGTCGAGCACATGTGGCCGCATCCGTCGCCCGAAGTGCACGACGCGGTGCTGCGGGCCCTCAAGGACAGCGGCGTACGGGCCGTGCTGTGCCGGGGCGTCGCCGACCGGGCCGACCGGAGCCGCAAGTGGGGCTTCGATCCGCGGCTGATGCAGCCACTGAAGGAAGCCCTCGCGCACACGGACGAGCTGATCGCGCAGGCGCGCGACAGCCGGGTGGACGTCGGCGTGGCCGTGCCCAACCCGCGGTGTCTGACGCCGGAGGGCATGGGCGCCGTGCGCGCGTATGCCGAGGAGCGCGGGCTGCCGGTCTCGCTACACCTGCTGGAGACCACGACGGACGACGCGATGTGCCGTGACCGTACGGGAGTTGGTGCCGTCGAATATCTGGAGCGGGCCGGCTTCCTGTGGGAGCGGCTGCTCGCCGTGCACTGTGTGGAGCTCGACGCCGAGGGGCGGTCCACCCTCGCCCGGCACGGCGTCGGTGTCTCGTACAACCCGCTGAGCAATATGCGGCTCGGCAGCGGGATCGCGCCGGTGCCCGAGATGCTGGAGGCCGGCCTGAGCGTCGGGCTCGGGGTCGACGGGGCCGCCAGCAACGACACGCAGGACATCCTGGAGGCGCTGCGCATCGGCGCGTATCTGCAGCGGGCCGCGCACCGCAAGGCGGACCTGTTCGGGTTTCCCGAGATGTTCGCGATGGCGGCGGGCGGCGCGAACCGGGTGCTCGGTATCGAGGAGAACCCGGACGGCGGGGTGCGGGTGGGGATGCGGGCGGACCTCGTCCTGCACCGCTTCGACCGGGACTACGCCTGCCTTCCGGTCCGCGATCCGGGGGCGACGCTGCTGACGTGCGCGGGCAGCAGGACGGTGGCGGCCGTGCTGGTCGGGGGCGAGGTACTGGTACGCGACGGAGAGCATGTCCGGCTGCCGTCACGGGAGTTGGCGGAAGGCCTCGCCCATTCAAGCCCCTGCGGCGATTGAGCAGCGGGGCCCGGGGCAGAGCCCCGCGACCGCGCCCCGGGTCACCCTGAGCTTTACGCCCCCGTAACAGCACGCCCCCCACCGGCAACACACACCATGCAGGCTGACCCCATCGCGTGCGGGCCCCGCCCAGGGACCCGCACCAGCCCACGGAGCCCCCCTCACACAGGGACCGGCGACCGTGCACGCGGGCCTCTGAGTGCCCGTGCTGGGGATCGCAGGGGCGGTGACTGCATCCCGTTACGCAACTCCGTGTCCGAGGAGCGACAGCCGCGATGACGAACACCACGCACACACTCGACGAGTTGGCCAAGGAGACCCGCATGGGCGGGGCCGGGACGGAGACGTCCGCCCGGGAGATCCGCCGCATCGACCTCGCCGACTTCGAGCACCGCAAGGCGGAGATCACCGAGGAGCTGTGGGCCGCCGCCACCGACATCGGCTTCTTCCAGCTGGTGAACCACGGCATCGAACCCGCCGCCGTGGACGGCGCGTTCGCCGACGCCGAGGCCTTCTTCGCGCTTCCGGAGGAGACCAAGGCGCGGCACGGCCTGAAGAAGGGGCTCAACTCCGGCTGGGAGTCGATGACCCAGGTGCGTCCCTCGATCGGGACGCCCGACCAGAAGGAGTCGTACCAGCTGACCCGTCCGCACATGGAAGGGCTGTGGCCAAACGACGCGCTGCCCGGGTTCCGGGAGCGGACGCTGGCGTTCGAGGCCCGCTGCCGGGATCTCGCGATGCGGGTGCTGTCCTGCTTCGCGGACGGACTGGGGCTGCCCGAGGGGTTCTTCGCGCGCGCCCACGACCCGGCGAGCCCGCAGTACCAGTCGACGCTGCGCATGCTGCACTACTTCGCCGTGCCCGACGACACCGTGATCCCCGCGAACGTGTGGCGGGCGGGGGCGCACACCGACTTCGACTGCCTGACGCTGCTGTTCCAGCGGGACGGGCAGGGCGGGCTGCAGGTGTGCCCGGGCAAGGAGGCCGAGGCGCAGGAGTGGACGCCGGTCGAACCGGCGGACTCCGTGATCACCTGCAACATCGGCGACATGCTGATGCGGTGGAGCGACGACCGCCTCCCGTCGAACTTCCACCGGGTCAAGTCACCGGGCCCCGCCGACGACCGCTCGGCCCGCCACAGCATCGCCTTCTTCGCCCAGGCCGACCGCGACGTACTGATCGAGGGCCCGGCGGGCCGCTACCCACCGATCACCGCGGCCGACTACATCCAGCAGCGGATCGCTGCCAACTTCGCCCGATAGGCAGGTGGTTGACGTGACGATGCCTGAGAAGGGCGGACAGCGGGCCGGTGTCGGGAGGCTCGCGGTGCTGGGGCTCCAGCACGTACTCGTGATGTACACGGGGTGTGTGACCGTGCCGCTGGTGTTCGGCGCCGCGGCCGGACTCGACGCCGCGACGATCGCCGTCCTGATCAACGCCGATCTGCTCGTCGCGGGCGTCGTCACGATGATTCAGGGCGCAGGTGTCGGCCGGTTCCTCGGCGTGCGGATGCCGGTGATGGCGGGGGCGGCGTTCACCGCGGTGACGCCGATGATTCTGATCGCCGGGGAGTACGGACTTCAGGCGGTGTACGGGTCGATGCTCGCCGCCGGTGTGTTCGGGCTGCTGATCGCCTACCCGTTCGCGAAGGCGGTCCGGTTCTTCCCGCCGCTGGTGAGCGGCGTGGTGATCACGGTGGTGGGGCTTGCGCTGATCGGCGTGGGCGTGAACCTGGTCGTCGGGAACGACCCGAAGGCCGCCGACCACGCGGCGCCCTCGCGGCTCGCGCTCGCCGCGTTCGTCGTCGTCGTGATCCTGCTGGTGGCGCGGTTCGGGCGCGGGTTCCTCGCGCAAACCGGCGTACTGCTGGGCCTGTTGGCGGGGACGGCGGTCGCCGTACCGCTCGGCCTGGTCGACTTCTCGGCGGCGCGGACGGCGGACTGGATCGGGGTCAGCGCCCCGTTCCACTTCGGCGCGCCGGAGTTCCCCGCGGTGGCCGTGCTGTCGATGTGCGTGGTGATGCTGGTCCTGTTCGCCGAGTCGACGGCGGATCTGATCGCGGTCGCGGAGCTGACGGGGAAACGCCTTACCACCGCGGACATGGCGCGCGGGCTGGCCGCGGACGGGCTCTCCGGGGTGCTGGGCGGCGTCATGAACGCGTTCCTGGACACGGTGTTCGCGCAGAACGTGGGCCTGGTGACGATGACGAAGGTGCGCAGCCGGCACGTCGCGACGGTCGCCGGCGGCATCCTCGTGGCCCTCGGCCTGGTTCCCAAACTCGGCGCGCTGGTCGCCGGGTTGCCGCAGCCGGTGGTCGGCGCGGCGGGGCTCGTGATGTTCGCGACCGTCGCCGCGGTCGGCATCGGCACGCTTCGCAAGGTGGATTTCGACGGTACGCACAACCTGCTGATCGTCGCGGTGTCGATCGGCGTCGGCATGGCGCCCGAGGTGGCGCCCGACCTGTACTCGCGCTTCCCCGAGGGCGTCGGCATCGCCCTCGGCTCGCCGGTGACGAGTGCGACGCTGCTGGCGTTCGGCCTGAACCTGGCTTTCAACGGCGGGAGTTCACGACGCGGGGCCGGGACCGGGACCGGGCGGGCGCCGGTGTCGGAGGTGCCGCGTGAGGAGGCGGCGGCCGGGAGCCCGTAGCGGCCGCGTCAGGCGGATTCCACCACCCGGATCGTGCGCAGTCGCGGGTCCGCCGGGTCCGGGACGTACATGCCGGCCTCGATGCCGGTGCGCAGATACGTGAGCACCGGCTCCGTGAGCCGCTCCCCCGGCAGCACCGTCGGGATGCCCGGCGGGTACGGGGTGGCCATCTCGGCGGAGACGCGGCCCGCGGCGCGTTCCAGTGGCACGTCCTCGACCGGGCCGAAGTACGCGTCGCGCGGCAACATGGCTTGTTCCAGGCGGAGTTCGGACGGCTTGGGTACCGCGACGGTCGGCGCGCCGCGCAGTTCGGCGCGGTGCTCGGCGACGTCCCGCAGGCCGTCGAGGAGCGCGGCGAGCGTCGCCGGGGAGTCGGCGAAGGTGAGCTGGGCGGCGACCCTGCGGTGGTCGGCGATGTGCACGTCGAGGGCGCGGTGGGAGCGCAGCCAGTCGGCGACGCGGTAGCCACTCGTGTCGAGGCCGGCCACGTCGATGAGGATGGGCAGCGGGTCGAGGTCGTCGGCGAGGCCCGGGCCCGTGAGGTCGTCGCGGCCGTACACGTGCAGGCCGTCGATCGCGTCGATGGCCCGCCGCGCCTCCGCCGCGAGGTCGAGGGCGTCCCCCAGGAGCTCGCGGCCGTGCAGCCGCATCTGCCGCCGCCAGCCGTCAAGGCCCGCGTAGATGAGGACGGAGGGGCTGGTGGTGCCGAGCAGGTCGGCGCGTGAGGTGAGGGTGGCCGGGTCGATGAGGTCGCCGCGCAGATGGAACACCGAGCCCTGCTCCAGGCCGCTGCCCATCTTGTGAATGCTGGTGACACACACGTCGGCGCCCGCGTCCATGGCCCACTTGGGCAGGTCGGGGTGGAACGGCAGATGCGCGCCCCACGCCTCGTCGACGATCAGCGGCCTGCCCCGCGCGTGGCAGACCTCGGCGAGCCGCGCCAGGTCGGCACACGTCCCGTACGGGGTCGGGCTGGTGATCAGCGCTCCGCGCGCGTCGGGGTGGCGCTCGAAGGCCTCCTCGTACGCCTGCGGCGAGGGCGGATGCGCGAGGCCGCGCTCGGCGTCCCACTGCGGTTCGACCCACACGGGGTCGATGCCGCACAGGATCAGCCCGCTCACCACGGACTTGTGGGCGTCACGCCCGATGAGCAGCCGCTCGTGGGGCCCGGCGACGGCCAGCATCGCGGCCTTGACCGACAGGGAGCTGCCGCACGTGGTGAAGAAGGTGTGGTCGGCGTGGACCGCGTCGGCCATCAGCTCCTCGGCGCGCCGCAGGACCCGGCCCCGCATCCGGCGGTCGTCGAGGCCCCCGCTGGCGAGGACGTCCGAGTGGAAGGCGTCGCCGAGCACTCTTCTGGCCTGCTCGTCGGCGCCGCGCGCCTGCTTGTGACCGGGTGGTGTGAAGGCGAGCCTGCCGTGCGCGTGGTACGAGTCGATGGCTTCCAGTATGGGGGCGCTGGTGTGGTCCATGGCAGCCGAGTACCCGCACCCACCCGCACCACTCCCGGCCTGCGGCGTTTCACCCGTCGCAGCCCCCTGTAGGGGACACCGGCCGGATGGCCGGATGGCCGGATTCAAGGCTTCAGCAGCCCTTTCAAGGGAACTGGTGGGCCATGACCCACCACGCGCACCGCGGCAGCGAGGAGCCGAAGGACCCGACGGACCTTCCGGCCCGCTCCTGGTGGGCGGTGCTGCGCCGCACCGGCAAGGAATCCCTCGACGACGATCTGCCCGACCGGGCGGCCACGCTGACGTACTACGGCGTCCTCTCGCTCTTTCCCGCGCTGCTCGTCCTGGTGTCCCTGCTCGGCGTGATCGGCGAGCGGGCGACGGAGGGCGTCCTGGACAACCTGCGCCACCTCACGCCGGGCCCGGTGCGGGATCTGCTGGGCGATGCCGTGCGGCAGTTGCAGGACAGGGGCGGGTCCAGTGGGGCGGTCGCGGTGGTGAGCCTGGTGGCCGCCCTCTGGACCGCCTCCGGCTATGTCGGCGCGTTCATCCGCACCGCGAACGCCGTCTACGACACCCCGGAGGGCCGCCCGGTGTGGAAGCTGACACCACTGCGGCTCGCGCTGACCGTCGCGTTGATGATGCTGCTCGCGGCGAGCGCGACCATCGTCGTGTTCACCGGCCCGCTGGCGAAACGCGCGGGCGACTGGCTCGGGGCGGGCGACGCGGCGCTCATGACGTGGAACATCGCGAAGTGGCCGGTGCTGCTCGCCCTGATGGTCCTGATGGTGGCGCTGCTGTTCTGGCGCGCCCCCAACGTCCGTGGCCCCGGCTTCCGTTGGCTGAGCCCCGGCAGCATCCTCGCCGTACTGCTGTGGCTGCTCGCCTCCGGCGGCTTCGCGCTGTACGTGGCCGGGTTCGGCTCGTACAACAAGACGTACGGCACCCTGGCCGGAGGCATCATCTTCCTGGTCTGGCTGTGGCTGTCGAACCTGGCGCTGCTGCTCGGCCTGGAATTCGACGCGGAGCTGGCCCGGCAGCGCGCCATCAGCGGCGGCCTCCCCGAGGACGAGGAGCCGTACGTGGAGCCACGCGACACCCGCAAGTGGCCGCCGCGGCTGCGCCGCCGGACGGGCAGGGGCGCCCGGTCGGCGTAGACCCCGCGCCCGCCGCCTCCACGAGTGGGCCTACCGGCCGTGGATCGCCCCCTCGCCGCCCCGCAGCGGCGTCCCGCTCCCGCCCCGCCGCGCCGCGACGATCTCCGCCCCGATCGACACGGCGGTCTCCTCCGGCGTGCGGCCGCCGATGTCGAGCCCTATCGGGGAGTGCAGGCGCTCCAACTCGACCTCGCTCAGCCCCACTTCGCGCAGCTTCGCCATCCGGTCGTCGTGCGTGCGCCGCGAGCCCATCGCCCCGACGTACGCGACCGGCAGCCGCAACGCCACTTCCAGCAGCGGCACGTCGAACTTGGCGTCGTGCGTCAGGACGCACAGGACCGTGCGCTCGTCCGTCGCCGTCGAGCGGAGATAGCGGTCCGGCCACTCCACGACCACCTCGTCCGCCTCAGGGAAGCGGGTCGGCGTGGCGAAGACGCCGCGCGCGTCGCACAGGGTGACGTGGAAGCCGAGCAGCTTGCCGACCTTGACCAGCGCGCCCGCGAAGTCCACCGCGCCGAACACGATCATCCGCGCGGGCGGCACGCTCGACTCGACGAACAGGGTGACGTCGCCGTCGCAGCGCGCCTTGCTCTCCGGCACCTCGCACAGCCCCGTGCGGCCGAGGTCGAGGTAGGCGCGGGTCTGCGCCGCGAGCCCCGAGTCGTCGCCCTCGGTGAGCCTTCCCTCGTGCGTGCCGTCGGGCCGGATCATCAACAGGGCGCCGGTGGACGGGAGTTCACCGGGCCCTTCGAGGATCCGGGCCAGCGCCACCGCCTCGCCGCGCGCCGCGACGGCGAGCGCCGAGACCACCGTCGCCCGGGACGGCGAGTCGAGCCGCACCGGTTCGACGTGCACCTCGACCTCGCCGCCGCAGGTCAGGCCCACGGCGAACGCGTCGTCGTCGCTGTAGCCGAACCGCTCCCGCGCCGGCGCCCCGTCCTCCAGGGCCTGCACGCACAGTTCGTACACCGCGCCCTCGACGCAGCCGCCGGACACCGAGCCGATGACCTCGCCCGCCGAGTCGACGGCGAGGGCCGCGCCGGGCGGCCGGGGCGCGCTGCCGCTCACCGAGACGACGGTGGCGACAGCGAACTCCCGGCCCTGCGCGGCCCATTCGCTCAGCTCGGCGGCGAGGTCAAGCATTGCGCTCCGCCTCGGCGAGCAGCACTCGGTCTGGACGCAGCGGCAGGTCACGGTGGCGCACGCCGGTCGCGTGCCACACGGCGTTGCCGATCGCGGCGGCCGTGCCGACGATGCCGATCTCGCCGACGCCCTTGATGCCGACGGGGTCGTCCGGGTCGCTGTCGTCGACCCAGTGCGCCTCGATGACCGGCACGTCCGCGTTGGCTGCGACGTGGTAGCCCGCGAAGTCGGCGCCGACGTGCCCGCCGTCCGCCGCGTCCCGCACGGCCTCCTCGTGCAGGGCCATGGAGATGCCCCACGTCATGCCGCCCACCAACTGGCTGCGCGCGGTGAGGGGGTTGATGATGCGGCCCGCGGAGAAGACGCCGAGGAGGCGCCGCACACGGACCTCACCGCTCGCCACGTCCACGGCGACCTCGGCGAACTGCGCGCCGTAGGAGTAGCGCTCCTTCTGCGCGAGGGCGCCGACCAGTTCGGTGGTGTCGGTGCGGACCGTGAGGCCCTCGGTCGGAATGGCGGCGGTCGGGGACAGGCGGTCACGCAGTTCGCGACTGGCCGCCATCACGGCCCAGCCCCAGGAGCGGGTGCCCATCGAGCCGCCCGAGAGCCACGCCTGCCCGAAGTCGCTGTCGGCGATCCGCACCCGCACCAGGCCCTGGTCGACGCCGAGTTCGTCGGCGGCGATCTGGGTCAGCGCGGTGCGGGCGCCCGTGCCGACGTCCGCCGCCGTGATCCGGACGGTGAACGTACCGTCGTGCTCGGCGGTGACGGACGCCGTGGACGGGGCGACACCGGACGGGAACGAGCACGCGGCCACGCCCGTGCCGAGCAGCCAACGGCCCTCGCGGCGCACGCGCGGCCGCGGGTCGCGCCCCTCCCAGCCGAAGCGGCGCGCACCGTCCTCGTAGCAGCCGAGCAGGTTGCGGCTGCTGAAGGGCAGCCCGGAGACGGGACCGACGTCCGGCTCGTTGCGCACGCGCAGCTCGACCGGGTCCATGCCGAGCTTCTCGGCGAGCTCGTCGAGCGCCGACTCCACGGCGTACGAGCCGGGGGCCTCGCCGGGCGCCCGCACGAACGTCGGGGTCGGCAGGTCCACGGGCACCACGCGGTTGACGGAGTAGTGCGCGTCGGACGCGTACATCACGCGGCCGTATCCGGCGCTCGCCTCGACGAACTCGCGGATGTTCGAGGTCAGCGACTGCGCGTCGTGCCCGAACGCGCGAAGGCGTCCGTCGGCGTCGGCGCCGAGCCGCATCCGCTGGGTGGTGGGGCTGCGGTAGCCGGTGAGCGCGAAGACCTGACGGCGCGTCATGGTGAGCCGGACGGGGCGCTGGAGTTCGGTCGCGGCCATCACTGCGGCGATGTGGTGCGCCGCCACGAGCTTGCCGCCGAAGGCGCCGCCGACGTGTTCCGAGCGGACGCGCACGGCGGACGGGTCGAGCGAGAAGGTCTGCGCGAGCTGGTCGGCGACCGCCCTGCTGCCCTGGTTGGCGTCGTACACCTCCAGGCGCCCGTCCTCCCAGCGCACGGTCACCGCGTGCGGCTCCATGGCGGTGTGGTGCGCCTCGGGGGTGCTGTAACGCTCGTCCACCACGGCGGCGGACGCGGCGAGTTCGGCCTCCAGGTCGCCCTTGCTCGCCTCCGAGCCCTCTGGGGCGTAGGTGCCGGGCCGGTCAGCCTCGAAGGCGATGTCGTGCGGCTCGACGTCGTACTCGACGACGAGCGCCTCCGCGGCCTCCCTGGCCTGCTCGGGCGTCTCGGCGACGACGAGCGCGACGGGCCAGCCGGCGTGCAGCACCTGGTCGTGCTGGAAGACGTGGAGGATGCCGTCGGGCGGCCCCATCAGGGTGAGGTAGTCGGTGTTGATGCGGGGCGCGTTGCCGTGGTGCATGACCGCGAGGACGCCGGGCATGGCGCGCACGGCCTCCTCGCCGACGGAGCGGACCCGGCCGCGTGCCACGGTGGACAGCACGAGCCAGCCGTGCGCGAGGTCGGTGAAGGAGAACTCGCCCGCGTACCGGGCGGCTCCCGTGACCTTCTCGCGCCCCTCGACCCGGCTGCGCCCGACACCCACCGAGCCCGTCTTCGCCGCGCCGGCCGCTGTGGTGGTGGTCGTCGTCATCGGGTGGCCTCCGAGAGTTCGGTGAGCAGCGCAATGATCAGATTGCGCATCAGGGGCACCTTGTACGTGCTGTCGGGCAGCGGCTTGGCCGCGGCGAGTTCGGCGTCGGCGGCGGCCGCGAACGTCGCGCCCTCGGCCGGCTGTCCGATCAGCGCCGCCTCGGCGGCGCGGGCCCGCCACGGCCGCGAGGCGACCGCGCCGAGCGCGATCCGCGCGTCCCGTACGACGCCGTCCTGTACGTCGACGGCGGCGGCCACGGAACCGATGGCGAAGGCGTACGAGGCGCGCTCGCGGACCTTGCGGTACGTCGAGTTCGCCGCGACGGGCGCGGGCGGCAGGGTGACCGCGGTGATGAGCGCACCGGCCGGAAGACCGGTCTCCAGGTGCGGGGTGTCACCGACGGGCAGGTAGAAGTCGGTCAGCGCCAACTCGCCCTTGCCCTCGGCGGTTTCGTACTCGACGACGGCGTCGAACGCGGCGAGCGCGACACCCATGTCGGACGGGTGCACGGCCACGCAGTGCTCGCTGGCGCCGAGGATGGCGTGATTGCGGTGCTCACCCTCGATGGCAGGGCAACCGCTGCCGGGCTCCCGCTTGTTGCACGGCTTGCTGACGTCGGTGAAGTAGCCGCACCGGGTGCGCTGCAACAGATTCCCGCCGACGGTGGCCATGTTGCGCAGCTGCCCGGAGGCCCCGGCGAGCACGGCCTGCGTCAACGCCGGGTAGCGGCGCCGCACTTCGGGGTGGGCCGCGAGGTCGCTGTTGGTGACGGTGGCGCCGATGCGGAGCCCGCCGTCGGCGGTCACCTCGACGCTGTCCAGCGGCAGTTCCCGTACGTCGACGAGGAGCGCGGGCCGCTCCACACCGATCTTCATCAGGTCGACGAGGTTGGTGCCGCCGCCGAGGTAGCGCGCCTCGGGGTCGGCGCCGAGCACCGCCACCGCGCCCGACACATCGGACGCCCGCTCGTATCCGAACTCCCTCACGCCACGGTCTCCTTCGCGTCGTCGGCGGCGTGCGCGGCCGCGTGGGCGACCGCTTGCACGATCGACACGTACGCGCCGCAGCGGCACAGGTTTCCGCTCATCCGTTCCCTGATCTCCTCCGGGGTCAGCGGCTGCGGCCCCGCCTCGGGCCGTACGTCGCCGGTGGCCGCGGACGGCCAGCCCGCGGCGTGCTCCTCGATGACGGCGAGGGCCGAACAGATCTGGCCGGGCGTGCAGTAGCCGCACTGGTAGCCGTCGAGCTCGACGAACGCCTCCTGCACCGGGTGCAGTTCGCCGTCCGGGCCCGCGACGCCCTCAATGGTGGTGATCTCGCGGTTCTCGGCCGCGACCGCGAGCTGCAGACAGGCCACGGTCCTGCGCCCGTCGACCAGCACCGTGCAGGCGCCGCACTGCCCCTGGTCGCAGCCCTTCTTCGTGCCGGTCAGATCGAGCCGCTCGCGCAGGGCGTCGAGCAGCGTGGTGCGGTTGTCGACGGGCAGCGTGTGCTTCTCGCCGTTGATGTTCAAGGTGACGACGCTGGACGTAGCGGACACGGTCGTGCCGCCGATGTCAGCTGGGGGCATGTGTGCAGCCTTCTTTCGCGTGTCTGATGCGTGGAGAATCGGCGCTGTACGCAGGGTGGGACGCGGACCGGACGTGGGTGCGGACCGGAGCCGGAACCACTAGGGTGTCGACCTAACCGGACAGCTGTCCGTTCTACGGGACACGAACGTAGTGGACAACTGTCCGGCTAGCAAGGACTATTCCCCGCCACGGCCGAAGGAGGAGAAGTCGCGTGGGGCACGCGAAGAAGTCGGCCGCGCTGCGCTCGGACGCGCAGCGCAATCGCGACCGCATCCTCGAAGTGGCCCTGGCCGAGTTGACGCGCTCAGCGGGCACACCGTTGAGCGCGATCGCGAAGAAGGCGGGCGTCGGGCAGGGCACGTTCTACCGGAACTTCCCCAGCCGTGAGGCGCTCGTCCTCGAGGTGTACCGCTACGAGGTGGAGCAGGTCGCCGACGCGGCCTGCGAGTTGCTGTGCGGACGGCCGCCGGAGCTGGCCCTGCGCGAGTGGATGGACCGCCTCGCCCAGTACGCGATGGCCAAGGCGGGCCTCGCGGACGCGCTCCGCGAGGCGACGAGCGCGCGCGGCACCATGAAGCAGGTCGCGCACGGCCCGCTGACCGAGGCGGTGACGCATCTCCTGGACGCGAACGAGCAGGCGGGCACGATCCGCCCCGGCGTCACCCCGGACGACTTCATGCTGGCCATCGCGGGCCTCTGGCTGATCGACCCGCACAGCGACTGGCAGGCGCGGGCGGGCCGATTGCTCGACCTGGTGATGGACGGCCTACGAGCGGGCGCACCCGGCCCTTCAAGCCCCGCCGGCGATTGAGGCGCGGGGTCCGGGGCAGAGCCCCGCGACCGGCGGACGGCCGACGTACACGCAGCCCGGTGCCTCAGGACCGCTTCCGCTTAGCCGGCTTGTTGGCGCTCCGCTTCGACTGCGGCTTCCCGTCCTGCCGGATGCGGCCCGGCTTCACGAAGCGCTTCTTCCCCGGCTGCTGCTTCTTCTCGGGCTCCCGCTTCTCGGGCTCCGGCCGCGTACGGCCCCGCGAGCTGTTCGCGGTCCGCCCGCGCACGATGCCGATGAAGTCCTCCACGCGATCCGTGGTGCGCTCCTCGGGCCAGGCGAGCACCACGCTCGACTCCGGGGCGTCGGTGACCGTGCGGTACGTGAGATCGCGGCGGTGGTGCAGGCGGGCGAGCGACATCGGGACGACGAGCACGCCCACGCCCGCCGCGACCAGCTCGACGGCGTCGGCCGTGGTGGCGGGACGCTCGAAGGCGGGCTGCCCAGGCGGCTGCTCCCAGCCGATCACGTCGTCGAGCGGGTACTGCACGATCTCGTCGGCGAGGTCGGCGAGGGTGACCTCGTCCGCGGCGGTCACCAGATGGTCCTTCGGGACCACGACCACGGTCTTCTCGGTGTAGAGCGGGATCGCGCTGAAGTACTCGCGGTCGACGGGCGGCCGCACCAGGCCCGCTTCGGCGTCGCCGCGGCGCAGCACGTCGGGCACTTCGGCCGCGGTCACCTGCACCAGGTCGAGGGGGACGTCGGGCAGGCGCTCACGCCAGATCCGCACCCACTTGGCGGGGGTGGCCCCGGGGACGTAGGCCAGGCGGAAGCCGGGTCCTGAGGGCGGTGCGGGGGTTTCTTGCGTGCCGGTCACGGGGCAAGGCTACCCGCCGTGGTCGGCGGGCCCCGTCGCGCTCGATACCCTTGACCCCATGAGTTCGCACCAGAGCACCCAGACCATGAAGCCCGCGACCGCGGCGAAGAAGCTGGGTGTGTACCTCGACGCCACGCCCGCCGAGTTCCAGGACGGCGTCGTCTCGCGCGCCGAGCTGACCGCACTGCAGGCCGAGCCGCCGCAGTGGCTCCTCGACCTGCGCGAGAACGGGCCGCATCCGCGTCCCGTGGTCGCGCAGAAGCTGGGCATCTCCATCTCGGGCCTGGCCCGCGGCGGCGTCACGGAGGCGCTGACCACGGAGCAGATCGAGGCCATCAAGACGGAGAACCCCGAGTGGCTGCGTACGGAGCGGGGTACGCAGGCCGACGTCCGCAAGGAGAACGTCCGCGTCAAGAAGCTCCACGCGGAACAGGCGGAGAAGCGGGCGCAGCGCGACGCGTGACCGGGTGGGGGGTTCGGGTCACCGTTCGCCTGCGCCCCACCGCACGGGGCTCCGCCCCGGACCCCGCTGCTCAAACGCCGCAGGGGCTTGATAGATGACCAGCGTTCCCGCCAGCGCCAGCACCCCACACACCACCCCGCTCGCCGCCGACCAACCGCCCGCCGCGACGAGCGGTGCCGCGGCGCCCGCGCCGAGGGCGCCCGCCAGGAAGTACAGGAGCAGGTAGACCCCGCTGAGGCTGCCGCTGTGGCGGGGGTCGATGGACATGACGCGGGTCTGGTTGGCGGCCTGCGCCGTGAAGCAGCCCGCGTCGACCAGGGCCAGGCCCGCCGCCGTCACCACGGGCCGGTCGAGCCCCGTGCACAGCAGCGCGGCGCCGGCGGCCGCCACCGCCATGCTCCCGGCGATCACCGCACGCGGCGAGTACCGGTCCCCAAGACGCCCGGCCACGGGCAACGCCGCGAACCCGAGCGCCCCGGCCAGGCTGTACAGACCGATGGCCGAGGCATCGAGCCCGTACGGCGGCTGTGCGAGCCGCACCGTGAGCGCGACCCAGACGAGGCTGAAGGCCAGGTACCAGAGGCTGCCGCTCAGCACCGCGAGCCGCAGCGCACGGTGCCGGCGCAGCAGTCCGGGCAGCGCCGCGAGGGTGCCGAGGTACCCGCCGCTGCCGGCACCCTCGGGCCGCTCCCCCGGCAGCCGTGCCCACGCGACCGCCCCGCACACCACCACGAGCCCCGCGAACGCGAGCAGCATCCCCCGCCAGCCGAGCGCGTCCGTGAGCGCCCCGCCGACGAGCCGGCTGAGCAGGATCCCGGCCGACATGCCCGCCGCGACGCCTGCGACGGCCGCCCCGCGCCGCTCCTCCGGCACCCCGCGCCCGGCGATCGTGGACGCCATCGCGCTGACGCTCGCCCCCGCGCCCACCATCACGTACGCCAGGAGCAGCAGGCCGAGGCCGGGTGCGCGGGAGGCGAGCAGCAGGCCCGCCGTGAGCAGCGCGAGCTGCCCCGCGACGAGCCGGCGTGGCGACGCCCGGTCGGCGAGCGGCAGCAGGAAGGCGAATCCGGCGATGCAGCCGCCGAGCGCGGCGGTCGTGACCAGGCCGATGGCTGCGGCGGAGGAGCCGGTGTCGCGGGCGACGTCGCCGAGCGCCGGCTGGATCGCGTAGTTGTTGGCGAGCGCCACCCCCGCGGTGCAGGAGAGCACCGCGACGCCGCCGCGCGGCAGCCTCACGGCGCCTCGCCGCGCACGAGGACCACGGCGTAACGGCAGTCGCGCTCCGTGGAGTTGAGGAAGACGCACGCCGTGGGCGGGCCCAGTTCGACGGTGTCGCCCGCGTCGAGTTCGTGCACCACATCGCCCTCGTGGAACGTGAGGTGTCCTTCGAGCACCCAGATGATCTGGCGGTGGAACGCGAACGCCGCGGCCGGGTAGGGGACCTCGGCCCCGGCCGGGAGCCGGATCTCGGCCACTTCGGCGGGGAAGCCGGGCCCCGACACCTGCCGCCGCGCGTATC
Source organism: Streptomyces endophyticus (assembly GCF_035798155.1). Lineage (NCBI taxonomy): Bacteria > Bacillati > Actinomycetota > Actinomycetes > Kitasatosporales > Streptomycetaceae > Streptomyces > Streptomyces endophyticus. Next base: position 53,554 of record NZ_JAOZYC010000035.1, read on the forward strand.
CGGTCTCCGGGTCGTGCCACTGCGGCGCGGCCTCCGCGCGCCGCACCCGGTCCCGGGCCGACTCGGGCACCGGTTCGGGCTCCGGGTCGAGCAGCGTCGCCACGCTCAGCCGGAACGCCGCCGACAGCTTGCCGAGGATCACGGCGCTCGGGCTGCTCTCGCCGCGCTCGATCCGGTGGATCATCGCGCGTGACACCCCGGACTCCTCGGCCAGCTCCGCCAGGGTCCATCGGCGCTGGTCCCGCTCCGCGCGGATCCGGGCACCGATGCGCTCCACCAGGGGGTCTACGATATTGGACATGAATCCACGATACGAGACTCGGGCCCCGGCGGTGAAGGTCCGCCCGGCTCACGAGGACGACCTGGACGCCGTCCTCGCCATCCGCAATCACGCCATCGAGCACGGCACGGCACTGTGGACGGACACCCCGCAGTCCCACGAGGAGGGCGCCGCCTGGCTGGGCGCGCATCGTGAGCGCGGTTCGGCGTACGTGGCCGAGCTCGGCGGCGAAGTCGTCGGGTTCGGTGTCTACGGGCCCTGGAAGGCGTACTCCGGCTTCCGGCACACCGTGGAGAACTCGGTGTATGTGACCGGGGGCCACCAGGGGGCCGGCATCGGGTCCGCCCTCCTGGCGACGCTCGTCGACTCGGCCACCGCCGCGGGCCTGCACATCATGATCGCCGGGATCGAGTCGGGCAACGCGGCCTCGATCCGCCTGCACGAACGGCACGGCTTCGAACATGCCGGAACGGTGCGCGAGGTGGGCACCAAGTTCGGCCGCTGGCTCGATCTGACGCTCATGCGGCGGCAGTTGGACTGAACGGCCGCGGCCGCCGCCCTCACTACACGGCCTGCTCCGGCGCCGACGGGGGCCGCAGCGCGGCATAGCGCACGATGGCCCGGTTCAGCTCCAGACGCTCGTCGTCCGGCAGGAGACCGCCCTGGGCGAAGTCCAGGAGGTGCTGGGCCACCAAGTTCAGCTTGACGTTGGTGCGCTGCGACACGTCGCGCAGCACGCGCCACGCGTCCTCGGGCGGGATCCGGCCGAGGACGACGACCACGCCGATGGCCTGGTCCACCAGGGCGTGCGAGGTCACGGCCTGCTTGAGCTGGGCGACCTCCGTCTGGAGCCGTTCGTATTCCTTGGCGAGGTCGGTGGCCGACAGCAAGGTGAGCGGGCTCGTCGAGGACAGCATGAAGAAGGCCATGGGGCCACCAGGTTGGGAAGCGGGAGCGGGCAGGACGTTCACCTTTCTCAGACTTCGACGGGAGCGCCGGATCAGGCGCTCTCGACCCGTAGCCGCCACGGTACTTGGGCAAGGGAAGGGTCGACATCTTGATGCTCGGGCCTGCCGTACGAAGGCCGCAGTCCTCAGAACGAAGTGTCCGGCGGCACTCATCCAGAGAACGAAGCCGTAGGCTGCGAGAGCCGGGCATATTCGGTGGGAGGGCGGCACACATGGGCACACTGCATTTCGACAGCAGCGACATCGGGGTCACCGAGGATTTCCTCAGTCGTCACTACGCCCGTATGCGCATCGGCAACGGCACGCCCGAGTCCAGCCGGGCGCAGATCAGGCGTGAGGTGATGCCGGGGGTGAGCGTCGATGAACTCGACCTCGACTTCGACATGCGCTACTCGGTGACGCCTCTACAGAAGATCTGCCTGTGCCTCGTCCACGACGGCACCATCCAGGACCACGCCTTCGGCGATGTGGAGGACGCCTTCGGCCCCGGCGACGTGGTCTCCTTCGCCCCGCCCGAACTGCCCTACGAGGGGCGGATCTGCGGCGCCCGGTACAACATCACGATGCTCGATCCCGGCCTCCTGAACCAGGTCGCCACCAGCGCCCCGGGAGCGGCGCCGGGGCCGGTCCGGCTCACCGGTCACCGGCCCGTGTCCGACGCCGCGGCCCGGCACCTGAAGCGGACCATCGTCCACGTCCGCGATCACGTCCTGGCCGACCCCGCGGTCGCCTCCGAGCAGTTGGTCACCTCGACCGCCGCCCAGCACCTGGCCGCGAGCGTGCTGGCCGCCTTCCCCAACACCGCGCTCATCCGGCCCACGGGGACGGACCGGCACGACGCGCACTCCGCGACCCTGCGGCGCGCCGTCGCCCACATCGAGGCGCACGCCCAGGAGCCGCTCACCGTCGCCGAGATCGCTGCCGCGTCCCATGTCACCGTCCGGGCGCTGCAGTACGCGTTCCGGCGGCATCTGGACACCACGCCGCTGGCGTATCTGCGCCGGGTGCGGCTCGCGCACGCGCACGACGCGCTGCGGGACTCCGATCCGGCGGACGCGACGGTCACCGCGATCGCCGCGCGCTGGGGCTTCCACCACACCGGCCGGTTCGCGGCGCTCTACCGCGAGGCCTACGGACGCACGCCCTTTCAGACGCTGACCGGCACCTGAGAACTCACCCGACTCGCCCCCTCGTGTTTGGGGCGCGTCGGCCCGGCGACCCGGCACGATGGCCACAAGGGCTCTTCGTGCGCGGCCGGGAGGGCGGCAGACTGGCGGCGCCGAGCACACCTCTGCCGCTACCGATGGAGCTGCCATGGCGAAGGATCTGTCCAAGCACCAGGCCGCCGCACTCGACGCGCACTGGCGGGCCGCCAACTATCTCGCGGCGGGCCAGATCTACCTCCTCGACAACCCACTGCTCACCGAACCGCTCACCCCCGAGCACATCAAGCCGCGCCTTCTCGGCCACTGGGGCACATCGCCGGGCCTCAACCTCGTGCACACCCACCTGAACCGTGTCATCAGGGAGCGCGGCATCGACGCCCTGTGCGTCTGGGGCCCCGGCCACGGCGGGCCCGCCGTGCTCGCGAACTCCTGGCTGGAAGGGACCTACTCGCAGACGTATCCGGACGTCACACGGGACGCCGCCGGCATGGGGCGGCTGTTCAAGCAGTTCTCGTTCCCCGGCGGGGTGCCGAGCCATGTCGCGCCCGAGACGCCCGGCTCGATCCACGAGGGCGGCGAACTCGGCTACTCCCTCGCGCACGCCTACGGCGCCGCCCTCGACAACCCGGACCTGCTCGTCGCCTGTGTGATCGGCGACGGCGAGGCGGAGACCGGGCCGCTCGCGACGTCCTGGCACGCGAACAAGTTCCTGGACCCGGTGCACGACGGGGCCGTGCTGCCGGTCCTGCACCTCAACGGCTACAAGATCGCCAACCCGACCGTGCTCGCCCGCATCCCCGACGCCGAGCTCGACGAACTCCTTCGCGGGTACGGGCACGAACCGCTGTACGTCACGGGCGACCAACCCCTGCGCGTGCACCGCGAGTTGGCCCGCACCATGGACCAGGCCCTCGACCGCATCGCCCACATCCGGCGCGAGGCCCGCGCGGGGAACACCAAGGACCGCCCGCGCTGGCCGATGATCGTGCTGCGCACACCCAAGGGCTGGACGGGCCCGGGAACCGTCGACGACGAACCCGTCGAGGGAACCTGGCGCTCCCATCAGGTGCCGCTGGCGAACGTCCGCGAAAACCCGGACCACTTGCGGCAGTTGGAGACGTGGCTGCGCTCCTACCGCCCCGAGGAACTCTTCGACGCCGAGGGCCGCCCCACCGAACAGGTCCTCTCGTACGTGCCCGAGGGCACCCGGCGCCTGGGGGCCACGCCGCACGCCAACGGCGGGCTGCTCACCCGCAAGCTGCCGATCGCCCCGCTGGAGCGCTTCGCCGTCCCCGTCGACAAGCCGGGCACCGCGCTCCATGAACCCACCCGGGTGCTCGGCGACCTGCTGGCCCAGGTCATGCGGGACACCGCGGACCGCCGCGACTTCCGCATCGTCGGCCCCGACGAGACCGCGTCCAACCGCCTCGAAGCCGTCTACGACACCACCGGCAAGGCCTGGCAGGCGGGCACGCTCGCCACCGACGAGCACCTGGCGCACGACGGCCGCGTGATGGAGGTGCTGTCCGAACACCTCTGCCAGGGCTGGCTGGAGGGCTACAACCTCACCGGCAGGCACGGCCTGTTCTCCTGCTACGAGGCGTTCGTGCACATCGTCGACTCGATGGTGAACCAGCACATCAAGTGGCTGAAGACCTCGCGGGAGCTGTCGTGGCGGGCCCCGCTGCCCTCCCTCAACTACCTGCTGACCTCGCACGTCTGGCGCCAGGACCACAACGGCTTCTCGCACCAGGACCCCGGTTTCGTCGACCACGTCCTCAACAAGAGCCCCGACGTCGTACGGGTCTATCTGCCGCCGGACACCAACACACTGCTGTCGGTGGCCGAGCACGTGCTGCACAGCCGCGACTACGTCAATGTCGTGGTGGCCGGAAAGCAGCCGTGCTTCGACTGGCTGTCCCTGGACGCGGCCCGCGCCCACTGTGCGCGCGGCGCCGGGGTGTGGGAGTGGGCGGGCACCGAGGACGGCAGCCGCGAGCCGGACGTCGTCCTCGCGTGCGCGGGCGACGTGCCGACGCAGGAAGTCCTCGCCGCGGCAAGCCTGTTGCGCACCCACCTGCCCGAACTCGCCGTGCGCGTCGTCAACGTCGTCGACATGACGCGGCTGCTGCCCAAGGGCGAACACCCGCACGGCATGCCGGACTTCGAGTACGACGCGCTGTTCACGGCCGACAAGCCGGTGATCTTCGCGTACCACGGCTACCCGTGGCTGATCCACCGCCTCGCGTACCGCCGCACCGGCCATGCCCACCTGCACGTACGCGGCTACAAGGAGTCGGGCACCACGACCACGCCCTTCGACATGGTCGTGCGCAACGACCTCGACCGGTACCGCCTCGTCATGGACGTCATCGACCGGGTGCCGGGGCTCGCCGTGCGGGCCACGGCGGTGCGCCAGACGATGGCCGATGCCCGCACCCGGCACCACGCGTGGATCCGCGAGCACGGCACGGATCTGCCCGAGGTCGCGAACTGGTCGTGGACGGGGTGAGGGGCTCCGGGCCCCTCAGCCCTGGCCGTTGCTGAACCAGTCGGCGAGCGCGGGCGCGACCCGCGCCACCGTCACCGGCTGCCCGTCCGCCCGCAGCGACTCCGTGGCGGCGACGCCCGCGGCCACCGCCTCGCGGGCCGCCACGGGGCTGGTGTCGGTGGCACCGCCCTCGCGCACGAAGCGCAGGAACTCGGCGACGAGCAGCGGGTCGGAGCCGCCGTGCCCGCCCTCGCCGGGCGTCGGCATCGGGACGACGAGGTCGGCGTCGGCGCGGTAGCCACTGCGCCGCTTCCAGACGCGGACCTCGGCGGTCTCCCCGTGGTCGCCGAAGTTCTCCAGGCGGCCCTCGGTGCCGATGACCGTGTAGTTGCGCCAGTAGTCGGGCGTGTAGTGGCACTGCTGGTAGCTGGCGTGGATGCCGCCTTCGAGGCGCATCACCATCATGGAGAGGTCCTCGACGTCCACGACGGGGTTGAGCCCGGTGAGGGACTTCGGGGGCCAGTTGTTCTCGGGGTCGTACCAGTCGGGCATGGTGGCGCCGGGCGCCTGCCCGGAACGGTCGGCGATGTCCCCGTACACGGTGAGCCCGCCGAGCGCGCTGACCCGCTCGGTGTAGGCGCCGGCCAGCCAGTGGATGACGTCCAGGTCGTGGGCGCCCTTCTGCAGGAGCAGTCCGGTGGTGTTGCGGCGGTCGGCGTGCCAGTCCTTGAAGTAGAAGTCGCCGCCGTGCCCGACGAAGTGCCGGCACCACACGGCCTTGACCTCGCCGATCTCGCCACGCTCGATGAGCTCGCGCATGACGCGGACCACGGGCATGTGGCGCATGTTGTGCCCCACGTAGAGCCGGGAGCCCGAGGTGCGGGCTGCCTCGAGGACGCGGTCGCAGCCCTCGGTGGTGATGGCGAGCGGCTTCTCGACGAAGACGGCGACACCTGCTTCGAGCAGGTCGACCGCGAGTTCCTCGTGGGTGTGGTCGGGGGTGATGACGAAGACGGCGTCGAGGTCCTCGGCGTCCAGCAGGGCCCGGTGGCCCTCATAGGTGTGCACGTCGTCGCCGAACCACTCGCGGGCGCGGTCGAACATGCCGGGCGCGGTGTCGGCGACGGCCACCACGGCGGAGCCCTCGCCGGGCCGGTGGGCCTCGCGGGCGACGGTGGCGCGCAGGCCGAGCCCGATGACACCGAGGCGGAGGTCGCGGGTGTGCACGGGGGTGTGCGGCTCTTCGGTACGGATGTCCGTGGTCATGTCTGGTCAGCCCTTCATGCCGGAGAAAGCGATGCCCTGGATGAACTGGCGCTGCATCGCGACGAACACCACGATCACCGGGAGCGTAGCGAGCAGGGATCCCGCCATCAGCACCGGATACTCGGTGAGGTGGGCGCCCTGGAGCGAGGCGAGGCCCGCCGACAGCGGCATCTTGGCCGGGTCGGTGTTGACGATGAGCGGCCACATCAGGTCGTTCCAGGACCACAGGAACGTAAGGATGCCGAGCGCGAGAAGACCGGGGCGGGCCAGCGGCAGCGCGATGCGCCAGAAGACGGTGAAGGGGTTGGCGCCGTCGAGCCGGGCCGCCTCCTCCACCTCCTCGGGGAGCCCCATGAAGAACTGGCGCAGCAGGAAGGTGCCGAACGCGGAGAACATGCCGGGGACGACGAGTGCCTGCATGGAGTCGAGCCAGCCGAGGTTCTGCATGATCTGGTACTGCGGCAGCAGGAAGAGCTGTCCCGGCACCATCAGGACGGCGAGGAATCCGAGGAAGATCGGCCCGCGTCCCGGGAAGCGGATACGGGCGAAGGCGTACGCGGCCATCGAGCACAGCAGCAGTTGCGCGGCGGTCCGCAGCAGCGCCATGACCATGGTGTTCACGAACTGCCTGCCGAACGGGACGCCGTCGAAGACCTGCGCGTAGTTCGAGAAGTCCCAGTGCGCGGGCAGGATCGTCGGCGGCACGCGCACGGACTCGCCGAAGCTCTTGAAGGAGGTCAGCAGCTCCCACAGCAGCGGGAACACGGTGATGACGGCGCCGAGCACGAGCAAGACGTGGGCGGGCCAGATCCGCCCCTGGCGCATGTCCGTCTTACGCATAGTGGACCCACTTCTTCTGCAGCCGGAACTGGACGGCGGTCAGCGCCATGATGAGGACGAACAGCACGCACACGATGGCCGCGCCGTAGCCGCGCTGGTTGTCGAAGAACGCCTTCTGGAAGAAGAGCATCACGACCGTCTGCCCCTCGCCGTAGGCCGGGTTCTGCAGCGCGTTCTGCGTGTTGGCGCCGAGCATCAGATAGACGAGGTCGAAGACCTGGAGCGACTGGATCACCGAGAGCACCGTGGTGAAGAACAGCGTGGGGCTCAGCAGCGGCAGGGTGACCGAGAGGAACTGCCGTACGCGGCCCGCGCCGTCGAGGGCGGCGGCCTCGTAGTAGTCGCCGGGGATGGACTGCAATCCGGCGAGCAGCAGGATCATGTTGTAGCCGACGGTCATCCACACGCCGACGACGGCGACCGCGAAGCGGATGGTGCCCGGGTCGGACACCCAGGCGGTGCCGTCGATGCCGATCGTGGACAGCGCGTGGTTGAGGATGCCGGCGTCGCCGTTGTAGAGCCAGCGCCAGACGACGGCGACCGCGGCGGGCATGGTGACGACGGGCAGGAAGTAGAGGGTCCGGTAGATGCCGGTGCCGCGCAGTCCCTTCACGTTGAGCAGTACGGCGATCACCATCGAGACCGGGATGCCGAGGAGGACGAGTCCGGTGTAGACGGCGGTGTTGCCGAGGGACTGCCAGAACTCCGGGTCGCCCACGAGGGTTTGGTAGTTGGCGGCCCCGATCCAGGTCGTCCCGCCGAAGGGGCCCCATTCGGTGAAGCTGTAGTACAGCGTCTGCACCACGGGCCACAGGTAGAAGACGGCGAGGCCGAGCCCTGCCGGGGCGATGAGGGCGTAGCCCCACCACTTGTCGCGGTGTCGGAACCGGCGCTCGCGGCGCTTCAACTCCCGCTGGTCCGATGGTTGTTGATGGCTGCGCTGCGCGGGAACCGCGGCTTTCGGCTGCGTGTCGACGCTCATCAGGCCCTGCCCTTCCTCTCCTGCGCGAGCAGCTGGTTCATGGCGTCCGCGAGGGAGTCGGTGGCGGAGTCGAGGCTCTCGACTCCGCTCCACGCCTTGGCGAGCCACATCTGTTCCTTGTGCTGCCAGGCGGCGCTGTTGGCGGAACTGGAGTAGGGCACCGCGTAGTCGAGGGCGTCCAGGTGCGCCTTCAGGTTGAAGTGCGGCATCCCGGCGGCCCACGGCTCGGCGGTGCCGTTGCGGGCGGGGATCGCGGTGCCGTACTTGCCCTGGAGCAGGGAGATGCGTTCGGTGCCGAGGAAGCGGACGAAGTCGCGGGCGAGTTCGGGGTTGGGTGTGCGGGCGTAGACGACGTTGGCGAGGCCGTGCAGCACGCCCGCGCGGTGCTTCCCCTTGGGCATCGGCGCGACGTCGACCTTGGCCCGCAGCTCGCGGTCGCGGTAGAAGGTCGCGGCGTTGTAGGACGCCTCGTAGGTCATGGCCAGCGTGCCCGACTGGAACATCTGGGTGGGGTCGGTGTCGGCCATCTGCTGGAGGGTGGGCGAGGCGTGGTACCGGTGGATCAGGTCGATCCACAGCCGCAGCCCGTCGCGGGTCTTCTCGTCGGCGTAGCCGGAGCTCCGCTTGTCGTCGGAGATGACCCAGCCACCGGCCTGCGGAATGGAGTCGTAGTAGTTCTCCTGCGCGCGGACGGGCGCCCCCACCCCGTAGATCCCGCGCCTGCGGTCGGTGAGCCGCTGGGAGTGCTCGATGAGGTCCTGCCAGGTCCAACTTGCGTCCGGGTACGGCACCTTGGCCCGGTCGAAGAGTTCCTTGTTGTACCAGAGGGCGACGGTGTCGAAGTCCTTCGGAGCGCCGTACTGGGTGCCCTTCCAGCGGTACAGGGAGACCAGGTCGGCCGGGAAGTCGTCGGTCCGCAGCACGGCGTCGCCGCCGTCGGTGTCCAGCGGGAGCAGCTGCCCGGCCTCGGCGTACATGCCGAAGTTGGGCCCGTTCATCCAGAACACGTCGGGCGCGGAGCCACCGGTGCAGGCGGTGCGCAGCTTGGTCCAGTACGTCCCGTTCGGGGTCAGCTGGACGTCGACGCTGACGCCCGGCCGGGCCCGCTCGAAGGCCCGGGCGGCGCGCTGCATGGCAGGCAGTTGATAGACGTCCCAGACGCCGTACGTGAGGTGGCCGCGCCGCGCGTCGCCGCCCGCGGCGTTCGGGGCATTCGACGAGGACGGGCCGCAACCTGACGCGAGCGGCGCCGCCGCGAGTGTCGTGGCGGCCGCGGCAAGGAGAGAGCGCCTGCGCACAGGGTGCCTTCCTGGTGAAGAGTCGACCGGAATGCAAGGACGCTATTTGCTCGAAGTTGATGGGTCAAGGCTTGTTTCGATCACCTTTACGCAAACGCGGGATCGGGCAAGCGGCTGAGTGTCACCCGGCGCGGGCGACGTGCGTCCGCGCGGCCGGCCCGACAGTGCCCGGCAGGAGCACATGTCCCCCGCCCCGGGAGGGCGTTGTCATGACGATCACGGATGCCGCCCGGCCCCTGGCGGGCCGGATCGTGCAGCAGCTGGTGCACGTCAGCATCCTGGACATGGCGACGCGGCTCGCCGCGCAGGCGTTCCTGGCCGGCCTCCCGATGCTCATCGCCATCGCCTCGTTCTGTCCGCAGGTGGTGCGGCGCGAACTCCTGCGCTCACTGCGTACGTTGATCGGGACGTCCGGGGCGACGGTGCGGCAGGCCGAGGAGCTGACCGGGGGCGGCGACGCCGCCCTGCACAGCTGGGGCGCGGCGGGCGTGCTGGTCGCGCTCCTTTCGGCCACCGCGTTCACCCGGGCCCTGCAACGGCTGTGCGAGCGGGCCTGGGATCTGCCCCGCTCCGGGGTACGCCTCGTGGCGTGGCGGTGGGCGGTGTGGCTGCTCGTGTGGGTGGCGATGCTCATCGTGCAGGGAGTGCTGCACCGGGCGTTCGGCGCGGGCGCCGTCGTCGGCTACCCCTTGCAGTTCGGGGCGGCCACCCTGATGTGGTGGTGGACCCAGCATCTGCTGCTCGCCGGGCGGGTGCCGTGGCTGCCGCTGCTGCCCGGGGCGCTGCTGACCGCGGCGGGAGTGGTCGCGTTCTGCGGGGCCTCGGGGCTGTGGCTGCCGCGTGCGCTGCGGATGAGCGTGGAGCGCTACGGGGCGCTCGGTTCGGTGTTCACCGTGCTGTCCTGGCTGATCCTGTTCTTCACCATGGTGGTGTTCGGTGTGGCCGTCGGGCGCGTCCTGGCCCAGGAGGAGTTCCTGCGGCACCGGCTCGGCGCCGCGTCGGCCACCGGCTCACGCTGACTCCACCGTCACCCTGCCGTCCCGCGCGGCGGCGGCCAGCGCCTTGTGGTCGCGCTCGTTCTGGTCGGCGTAGGACTCGGCGAAGCGGGCGAGCGCCTGGTCGAAGCGGTCGGAGCTGCCCAGGTAGGCGGCGATGGCGACACGATCGCCGGAGCGGGCGTGGGCGCGGGCGAGGGTCGCGCCGCAGGCCCGGGCGAACAGGCCCATGACGCGCGGGGACATCAGGTCCGCCTGCGGAATCACCTTCCAGTCCCTCAACTGCCGTATGTAGAAGTCGCGTTGTTGACCATCGAGCCCCTCCACCCGCTCCCAGCCGAGGAACATGTCACCGGCCGCCTGCATGAGGCGCTGCCCGACGACAACGCGTTCACCCTGGTTGGTGTGGACGCCGGGCCCCGCGAACTCCGCGAGCACGGAGGTCCCCGCCTCCTTCGCCTGCAGCATCAGCGGATCACGGTCGTCGCGGCCGAGCAGCAGAATGATCCAGCAGCGGGTGCCCACACTGCCCACACCCACCACTTTGCGCGCCATGTCGACGACCCGGTACTGGGTGAGCAGCGCCCTGCGTTCGGCGGTGAGCGTGCGCGCGTACCGCTCGATCAGGTCGATCAACTGCGCCTCCAGCTCCTTGCGTTCGACGCCGGGCAGCAGTTGGTCGAGCGGAGTGACCAGGGGCGGGTCGGCCGCGATGCGCAGCTCGCCGTCGACGACGTGGGCGAGCTTCTCCAGGGCCTGGAGGTGGTCACGGCCGCGGGCCTTGCCGAGCGCCCGCGACATGCGCCGCCGGGTGCGGGTGTCCAGCTTCGCGGACGCGGCGGCGTACAGCTCGTCCGCCTCGATCCGCGAGTACCACACGTCGAGCGTGCGCATCCCGGCGAACCGCTCCATCGACTGCCGGTACGAGGCCGCCGCGGCCCGCACCACGCGCTCCCGGTCCGAGCGGCCGAAGCCGTTGCCGCGGCCCGCGATGACGAGGCTGGCGCCGAGCCGCTTGACGTCCCACTCCCACGGCCCGCGCAGCGTCTCGTCGAAGTCGTTGACGTCGAACATCAGCCGCCGCTCCGGGGAGGCGAGCAGCCGAAAGTTCAACAGGTGGGCGTCGCCGCACAGTTGGGCACGCAGTTCGGTCACCGGGGTGTGCGCCAGATCGGATGCCATGATCGCCGCGGCGCCCCGGAAGAACCGGAACGGCGACTCCAGCATGCGGCCGTACCGGATCGGCACGAGCTCCGGCAGCCTGCTCGCCGACTGCTTCTCAAGGATGTCGACGGGGTCGGGGCGGTCGGCGGCGGGCGCGTAGTCGGCGTGCGCCGAGCGCGGGACGCGGGACCTCGCGGACCTGCCCGCGCTCGCCCGCTCGCGCGCGGTGCGGCGACGGCTCGTCATCTCGGTCATGGCGGGCTCCTTCCTGGCTGTGACCACCGTGCGCCGGGCCGGGCGCCGCGGCGTCACCCCGCCGGTGTGAGCTCGCCTTCCGGGGGTGAGCCCCGCGGGCTCCCGCACGTCGCAGACTGTCGGTCATGGAAGCGACGACACAGGGGCGGGGGCAACGGTGGCTGGCGCGTGCGTCGTTGGCCGCCGCGGCGGGCGCCGTGCTGGTCCTGGCCGCCTTCGCGGGGATGCGGACCTTCGCGCTGCTCGGCGCGGGGATCCTGGGGACGGCGGTCACGGCCGCCGCCGTGTGGTGGGTGCTCAGCAGGCGGGGGCCCGTGCGGTACCTGGCGCTGCTCCTGGCGCTCGCCGCGCCGGTCTGGGTGCTGGTCGAGTACGCCCGCGCGAACCTGGTGTGGGTGGTGCTGGTGTCGGGCGGGCTGTGGCTGCTCGCCGCGGGTGCGGGCCGGGCTGCGCTGGGGCCGCGCTCGTCCCCCGCCCCGATGCCCGAGGCGGCGGCGCCCGCGGTCCACCGCCCTGTGCTGATCATGAACCCGCGCTCGGGCGGGGGCAAGGTCGACCGTTTCGGACTGCGCGCGAAGGCCGAGCAACTGGGGGCCGAGGTCGTGCTGTTGGAGGGGCCCGAGGCGGTCGACGTGGCGGCGCTGGCCCGGGAGCGGGCCGCCGCCGGGGCGGATCTCCTCGGCGTCGCGGGCGGCGACGGCACGCAGGCACTCGTCGCGGACGTCGCCGCCGAACTCGGGCTGCCGTTCCTGGTGATCCCCGCCGGGACCCGCAACCACTTCGCCCTCGACCTGGGCCTTGACCGCGAGGACCCGGCGCAGGCGCTGGACGCGCTGGCCGACGGCGTGGAGCTGCGGGTCGACCTCGGCCGGGCGGGCGGCCACCCGTTCGTCAACAACGTCTCGTTCGGGGCCTACGCCGAGGTGGTGCAGAGCCCGGCCTACCGCGAAGGCAAGACCCGTACGACCCTCGATCTGCTGCCCGATCTGCTCGCCCGGCACAAGGGCGCGGAGCTGACGGCACGGGTCGGCGGCCACGAGGTCGCGGACCCGCAGGCGCTGTTGGTGAGCAACAACCCGTACGGCGCCCACGACATCGCGGGGCTCGGCCGGCGCACCCGCCTCGACGGCGGGATCCTCGGCTGCGTCGGCGTGCGGGTCACGAGCGCCGCGCAGGCCGCGGGGCTGCTGCGGGGCAGCCGGTCCGCCGGCGTGACGACGCGGACGGCCGCCTCGGTGATCGTCGACGCCGACCAGGACTCGATCCCCGTCGGCCTCGACGGCGAGGCGGTGCGCATGGACGTCCCCGTCCGCGTCGAAGTGCGCCCCGGCGCGCTGCGGGTGATCGTGCCGAGGCAGCGCCCGGGAACGTACCGGGAACGCCCACCGCTGGACTGGCGCGGCATCACCGGGCTCGCCCTCACCGTACGGGGGACCTAGAGCGGCGCCCCGTAGACCTTGTGCGCCTCGCGGTGTCCGTACATGGCGAGGGACCAGATCACGAGGATGTCGAGGGCGATGAGGATCGCCGACCACACGGGCTGGTACGGGGTGAAGAAGAAGTTCTCCAGCGCGCTCGCCGCGGCGATGGTCATGACGACGATCCGTGCCCAGGTGCGGCCGCTGAAGAGGCTGACCGCCGCGGCGAAGACGATGACCCCGGTGATCATCTGCACCCAGCCGCGGGCGTTGGTGTCGAAGTCGAACGCGTAGTCGTTCTGCGCTTGGTAGTAGTTTTCGTTGAGGATCGCGGCGAGGCCCGCGATCGCGTGATAGGCGCCGATGATGCCCATCACGAACGCGGCGAAGACGACTCCGCCGACGGCGGCCGGACGCACACGGGGCGCCGGCTCGGACGCTCCGGAACGCGTCTGCCCCGGCGAGATCTGCTCGGCCATGTCGCACCCTCCTCCTCGATCCCGGTGGATCCGGACTCCATGGACCCGGAGCATGCGGCCCGCACCACCGGAACCGGTTCACCCGCAGCGGATGAGCCCCGCCCCGCGCGCGGCTGTCACCCGTCCGAGGTGATGCCCTCGGAGGTGCGGTCGCCGGGAGAATGGCACGCGGGACGACGCTCCCACTGGAGGTGACGTCATGGGCGGGTCACACACGGGTCCGGGCGCCCAGCCGGCCGGAACGCCCTTCGGTGGTGGCGACTTCGAGATCCGTGTCAGGGGCAGGCTCGGGGACGCCTTCCGATCGGCGTTCGGCGAGCTGACGATCGTGCTGCGCCCCGCCGAGACGGTGCTGGTCGGCGCGGGTCTCGATCAGGCCGCCCTGTACGGGATCCTCGACCGCATCCAGGGCCTCGGCCTCGAACTCCTGGAGGTCCGCCGGCTCCCCGGGCCACGCGAGGCACGGTGACGGAGGCCGTTCGGCCCCCGCAACGGGTCGAACCTCCCTGAAAACGGCGCGGAAGAGCCCTTTCGCCGCGTTCGCGCGCACCGCACCGTGGTGGGGTGATGCCCTCCACATGGGGAGGTGAGGGGCATGCTCACAGCACCCTGCCCGCGCACCATCGACGATCCGGGGAGCACAGGGCGGGTCATGGCGCTCCGCCTTCAGCTCTGCTCGCTCCACCAGGAGAGCACGGCGGCCGACGCCGCCCTGACGACCTGCCTGATGTGGGTCGCCGGCGTCCTGGTGGAGATCGCGGGGGACGTGGCGGATCCACGGACCGCCGGTGCCCTGGTGCACCGGGCCTCGGCCGCGCTCGCCGCGGTGCCCGTCCCGCCGGGGAACGGAACGCGTCCTTCGCCGCAGCGGCTGACCGGCCGCCAACTCGCCGTGCTCCAACAGTTGCAGGAGGAGGTCCCGCTGCGGCAGATCGCCGACGATCTCTACGTCTCGTACAACACGGTCAAGAGCCACACGCGCGCCGTGTACCGGAAGCTGGGGGCGCGCTCGCGCGCCGAAGCGCTCGTCCGGGCACGGGAGTTGGGGCTCGTCTGAGGCGCGGCCCGGCCCGGCGCGCTCACACTCACACTCACACTCACACTCACACTCACAGGATCTGGAGCTCGCGGGCCCTGCGGACCGCCGCCGAGCGGCGGGACACGGCCAGTTTGCGGTAGACGCTCTTGAGGTGTGTCTTCACCGTGTTGACCGAGAGGTAGAGCTCATCGGCGATCTCCTCGGTGGTCATCATCTGCGCGAGCCGGTCGAGGACGTCGCGTTCGCGTGCGCTGAGCCGCTCGGCGGGCACCTGCGCGAACGGGTCCTGCTCGGGCGGCGCGGCGGCGCGGGCGCGGCGCGGCAGCGCGGGGCTCAGCAGCCGGGCGCAGGTGGGCGCGAGCGTCCGCTGCACCGTCTGCGGCAGCCGGGACACCGTCACCGCGTTCGCGACGGCCTCTGCGCCCCCGACCCCGCGCTCCATCGTGGCCGCGATCCGGGCGACGACCCCGCCGAGTTCGGCGAGGAACGGGTCGCGGGCCTTCCCCTGCACGCCGTCGCCGTGCGCGAGTTCGTGCCGGGCCCGGCCGGGCTCGCCGCGCGCCAGGGCGCTCCAGGCACGGACCAGGTGCAGGGTGGCGCGCGCGGGCTCGCCCGCGGTCCACGGCGGCATCGGCGGCTGGACGGCCTGGGCGGTGAGCTCGTCCGCGGCCCGGAAACGGCCGCGCAGCGCCTCCAGGAGCGCGAGTTCGACGAGGCAGTCGCGGCGCAGCGCGCCGTTCCCCGCGGCGCCCGCCGCCTTGAGCCCCCGGGTGAGGGACGCCTGGGCGGCCTTCAGGCTGCCGGCCCGCAGCTCCCCGCAGCCCCGCACGGTCAGGATGAGCGCCGGGATCTCGGGGCGCTCGGCCAGCAGGGTGTGCGGCACATGCGGTCCCGCCGCCTCCGCGTCGGCCGCCGCGGCCCCGGCGCGGCGGGGGTCGCGGCAGCGCAGCCGTTCCATCCGGATCACGGCGTGGACGAGCCGGCACCGCGCGACGCGATCGTCCTCCCCCGGCGGCAACCGGTCGAGGAGTTCGGCGGACCGCTCCAGGCTCCTGGTGCACGCCTGGTCGTCCCGGCGGGTCCTGGCGACGGCCGCCGCGAGCAGCGCGGACTCCGGTTCCTCGGCGGACGGTTCGTCGGGCGGCCGCCGTCCCGCGTCGACGGGCAGCCGGGTCCTGGCCAGGCCGAGCACCTGCCCGATCGCGAGGCGGTGCACGATGAGCCGGGCCGCCTCGTCCCAGTCGCCCGCGGCGAACAGGTGCCGCACGGCGTCGGCGAGCAGTCCGTGCCCGGCGAGCCACGTGGCGGCCGTGCGGTGCAGCGGCGCCACGAGTCCGGGCGTCTCGTGTCGCAGGCAGGTCCGCAGTACGTCGGCGAACATCTGGTGGCAGCGGTACCAGCCCTGGCCCACGGGCCGCAGGAAGGAGTTCTCCCGGACGAGCCCCGCGAACAGGGCGCCGTCGGTGTCGCCCGCGAGTTCGGCGGCCAGCTCGGCGTTCACCCGGTCGAGGACGCTCGTCGTCAGGAGCAGTCTGCGCATGCCGGGCGACTGCTGATCGAGCACCTCCTCGATCAGATAGCTGGCGATCGCCTCGTCGTCCCCCGCGAACTGCGCGACGAACCGTTCGGGGTCGCCGTGCCGCTCCATGGACATCGCGGCGAGCCGCAGCCCGGCGGCCCAGCCGTCCGCGCGCCGCCGCAGCGTGCTCACCGTCTGCTTCGTCACGTCGATGCCGTGCTGGGCGAGGAGGGCCGCCGCCTCCCGGTCGTCGAAGGCGAGGTCCGCGGTGCGTACTTCGGCGACCTCGCTGGTGAGCCGCCCGCGGTACAGGTGCAGGGGCGGGTCGCGGCGGGCGAGCACCACGAGCCGCAGCTTGTCGGGGGCGTGCCGGAGCAGATGCGTGACGCCGCGGGCGATCGGCGAGTCGAGGGCGGGCTGGAAGTCGTCGAGGACGAGGACCGCCGGTTCGTCGTGCCGGTTGAGGCAGGCGGCGAGGGTCGCGACGAGCAGCGGGCCGTCCTCGCTCGCGGCGGGTTCGGGCACCGCGACGCCCGCGGCGCGCAGCGCGCCGAACACCCGCTGCCAGAACACTCCGGGATGCTCGGCGGGCCCGTCGCAGGCGACCCAGGCGAGCGGCCAGGACGGGCGCCGGGTGTGCACCCATTCCAGGGCGAGGGCCGTCTTGCCCGCGCCCACGGGGCCGACCACGACGGTGAGCGGGCCGCGCACGCCCCTGGCCAGTTGGTCGGTCAGCCGGGGGCGCGGCACGATCCAGTCGGGCAGCGCGGGTACCGAGTCGGCCTGCTCCGCGCGCTGCTCTCCGTCCGGTGTGCGGTGTGACCACTCGGCCATGGTGTCCCTCGCTCTCGCGGCGCCGTGGACCCACACCCCCGTATGGGAGGCAAGTGTGGGGCCGGGAGCGCCGCGTCCGGCACATGCCGGACGCCATCTCACCCGGGTGAAGTTCCCGGGTGGGACGGCGCGTTGGCCGGGGGTGACCAGTGGGCCGACCGGCGACTACTTGGACTGGAGGGCCTTCACCAGCTCGTCTTCACGGTCCTTGGTGAGGGAGGTGTGGATCACGGTGGGGTTGAAGGGACGCAGCGCCTCGCGCACCCGGTCGGGAGTGGTGCGCCGGACCAGCGCGAAGACGGCGGCGCGGCCGGGTTCGAGGGCGTGCGCCGTCTCCTTGACGAAGGCGTCGTTGATGCCGATGTCGGTGAGCTTTCCCGCCAGGGCCCCGGTGGCCGCGCCCACGGCGGCGCCGAACACCGGCATCAGGAAGAGCAGTCCGAACAGCGAGCCCCACAGGGCGCCGCCGGCCGCTCCCGCCCCGGTGGTGCTGTGCGTCTGGTGGACATGGATCTTGCCGTCCATGGTGCGCCAGGCCACGGCCGCGTCCTCGAGGTCCAGCAGTTCCTGCCGGGACATCTCGCCGGCCAGGCGCATCACCGATTCGGCCTTTTCCTTGTCCGAGAATCCGAGTACGACGAGTTCGGCCATCAGGTCCTCCTGGGACGGTTGCCGGGTTTGGGTACGGAAGTGGGTTTGGGGGCGACCGGTTCGCCCAGGCGCCGGGCGGCGGCGGCGAGTTCGACGGCCACGGGCTCCAGGGCCTCCTCGGTGAGGAAGCCCTCGGCGACGGGCACCCCACCGGCGTCCCTGACCGCCTTGCGCAGATACTTCGCCCAGACGTGTTCGAGCAGGATGTACGCGGCCGAGGTGCCCGGGTCCTGGGCGTCGGCCGTCTCCCTGATGTCGGCGGTGCTCAGCCCGAACGCGTTGCCCTCGGCCAGGCTCGGATAGGTGTCCTGTACCGCGCGCATCCGCTCCCTGGAGATTCCGAGCAGGGCGGCGACGGTCTCGCCCATCCCCTCCTGCTGGAAGTCGAGGGAGAACAGGTCACCACCGGGCTCCTTGGCCACGAAGAGCATGTCGAGGACGCGGATCTGTTCGTTCGCCTCGAGAATCGCCAGTTCCTCGACGATCCGCCCCTCGAACTTGGCCTCGGGCCCGAACTCGATCGTGAGCAGCTGCACCGGTCCGATGACCGCCATGGCGTCTCCCTCCGACAGTCGACGGAATCTCCACCGGCATCACAGCGGTGCCGTCCGCGCCGCGCGTCACCCGCCGTAGGTGAGCAACGCGGCCCGGACCGCGGCGACGCTGACCGCGGGAGGTGCCACGCCATGAGCGACGAACAGGCCCCCGGCCCCGACGGGACCGCTTCCGGCCCGCCGTCCGCGACCGATGCGGAACTGGAACGGCTGCGTGCCGAGGTCGAGGTGCTGCGCGACCGCGCCGGCACCGAACGCCGGCGCCGCGCCCGGACGTTCGCGGTGCGGCGCACGGTCGCCGCGATCCTGATCGCGCTCGTCGCGGTGCTCGCGGTCACCTCCGTGGTGGGCGTGTGGGGTTCGCGGACGACCCTGAACACGGACCGCTGGATCGCCACGGTGGGCCCGCTGCCCGAGGACCCGAAGGTGAACGCCGCGGTCTCCACGTACCTGGCGAACGAGATCTTCGATCAGCTCGACGTGGAACGGCGGCTGACCGATGCGCTGCCGCCCCGTGCCTCGTTCCTGGCGGGCCCGGTGACGGGGTCCGTGCACGACTTCATGCGGGAGAAGATCTCGCAGCTCATCGCGAACGAGCGGTTCCAGGAGCTGTGGCGGACCACGAACCGGTTCGCGCACGAGCGCATCGTCGCCCTCCTGGAGAAGCAGAACAAGAACGTCCAGGTGAAGGGCGACACGGTCACGCTCAACCTGCTGCCCGTGGTCAACAACCTGCTGGGCTCCCTGGAGAAGGAGATGCCGTCCGTCTTCGGCAAGAAGATCGACCTTCCGACGCTGTCCTCCGGGGAGCTGCCGCCCGGTCTGCACCAGCGGATCGAGAAGGCGATCGGGAGGGACCTGCCGGAGGACTTCGCGCAGATCCGCCTCTACAACCGGCACACGCTCGGCCAGCTCCAGGACGCGGTCGTGCTGTTCAAGCAGGCCCTCGTCGGCCTGCTGATCGGCGTCCCCGTCCTGCTCGCCCTCTCGCTGTGGGTGTCGCCGAACCGGCGGCGCACCCTGCTCCAGCTCGGTCTGTGGCTGGTGGTGACGGTCACCGTGCTGACGGCCGTCCTACGGGGTGTGCGCGACCAGTTGCTCGGCCAGCTGCCGGAGGGCGTCTACCGCGAAGGACTGCGCTCGGCGCTGTGGACCGTCTTCACGACGCTGCGGGAACGGGGCGACCAACTGCTGTGGCTCGGCGTCGCCATCGCCGTCCTCTGCTACCTGGTCGGCCCCGGGCGGCTGCCGTCCGCGCTGCGCCGGTGGACCGTGCAGGGCGCCCGCGCCACCGGCCACGGAATCGCGACGGCGGCCGAACACCTGGGCAAGGACCGGCAGTTGCGGCCGTGGCTGGCCCGGCACGCGGACGTGCTGCGCGTCGGCGGCGCCGTCGTGGCGGCCCTGGTGTCGATCCTGCTGTCGTCGTGGACCGCGCTCCTCGTCATCGCCGTGCTGCTCGCCGCGTACGAGATCGGGGTCACGCTCGCGGCCCGCGAAGGGAGCTCACCCCCGGAAGGTGAGGCACCCCCGCGGCCCCCTGCGGAGACTGGCGCCCCGGGCTGACCGAGGGGCACTTGGGAGGGTTCACATGAAGAAGGAATCGCGCGTCGGGCCGACCGGCGACGGAAGCGGACGCTCCCGACTCTGGGGCCCGTACCTGAGCGAGCGGCAGTGGGGGACGGTGCGCGAGGACTACAGCCCGGGAGGCGACGCGTGGTCGTACTTTCCGCACGACCACGCGCGTTCGCGCGCCTACCGGTGGGGCGAGGACGGCCTCGGCGGCATCTGCGACGAGAAGCAGCGCCTGTGCCTCTCGGTCGCCCTGTGGAACGGCCGCGACCCCATCCTCAAGGAGCGCGCCTTCGGCCTGACCAACGCGGAGGGCAACCACGGCGAGGACGTCAAGGAGTACTACTTCTACCTCGATGCCACGCCCAGCCACTCCTACCTGAAATACCTGTACAAGTATCCGCAGGCCCCGTACCCGTACAACGACCTCGTCGCCGTCAACGGCTCGCGTTCCCGGCAGGAGTTCGAGTACGAGCTGCTCGACACCGGGGTCTTCGCCGAGCAGCGGTACTTCGACGTGACGGTCGAGTACGCCAAGGCGGATCACGACGACATCCTGATGCGGATCACCGTCGACAACCGGGGGCCGGACGAGGCGACGCTGCACGTGCTGCCGACACTGTGGTTCCGCAACACCTGGTCGTGGGGCGAGCATGCGAGCCCGGCGCCCAAACCCGTGCTGCGGGCGGCCGAGGGGCCGCGCTCCACCCGCACGATCCGCGCCGACCATCCGGAGCTCGGCAGCTACGACCTGCGCTGCGGCGCCTCGGCCGAGCTGCTGTTCACGGAGAACGAGACCGACAAGGCACGCCTGTTCGGCACGGCGAGCGACACCACGTACGTCAAGGACGGCATCGGCCGGCACGTCGTCGAGGGCGAGCCGCACACCGTCAACCCGACGCAGGAGGGCACCAAGGCCGCCGCCCACCACACGCTCACCGTGCCCGCCGGCGGGTCCGAGACGTTGCGGCTGCGTCTCGGTCCCGCCGGTGCCCAGCTCACGCTGGCCCGCGGCTTCGACTCGGTGTTCCGGGACCGGATCGCCGAAGCGGACGCGTTCTACGGGGAGTTGACGCCGAAGGGGGCGGGCGAGGACGAGGCGCGGGTGCTGCGCCAGGCGCTGGCCGGGATGCTGTGGTCCAAGCAGTACTACGCGTTCGACCTGGAGACGTGGCTCGCCGAGCACCATCTGACGCCGTGGAGCCTGCCGAAGCCCGGCGTGCGCAACCGCGAGTGGTTCCACATGGTCAGCGACGACATCGTGTCCATGCCGGACAAGTGGGAGTACCCGTGGTTCGCGGCCTGGGACCTCGCCTTCCACGCGGTGGCCCTGTCCGTCGTCGACATCGACTTCGCCAAGCAGCAGCTCGAACTCCTGCTGCGGGACTCCTTCCTGCACCCCAACGGGCAGATCCCGGCCTACGAGTGGAGCTTCGGCGACGTCAATCCGCCGGTGCACGCCTGGGCCGCGTACTTCGTGTACACGGTGGAGAAGGAGACGACCGGCCACGCCGATCACGCGTTCCTGGAGCGCACCTTCCAAAAGCTCCTGACGAACTTCACGTGGTGGGTCAACCGCAAGGACCCGAGCGGCCGCAATGTCTTCCAGGGCGGCTTCCTCGGCCTCGACAACATCGGCGTCTTCGACCGCAGCGCGCCGCTGCCCACCGGCGGCTCCCTGGAGCAGGCCGACGGCACGGCGTGGATGGCCCTGTACTGCCAGTCGATGCTGCAGATCGCCCTCGAACTCGTCGAGCACAACGAGACGTACGACGAACTGGTCCTGAAGTTCGTCGAGCACTATCTGTGGATCTCCGCGTCCATGGACCGGCTCGGCGACCTCGGCGACGAACTGTGGGACGAGGAGGACGGGTTCTTCTACGATGTGCTGCGGCTGCCCGACGGGCAGGCGGTGCGCCTGAAGGTCCGCTCGATGGTCGGCCTGCTGCCGCTGTGCGCGTCCACCGTCTTCCAGCCGCAGCAGTTGGACCGGCTGTCCGGTCTCGGCGATCGACTCCAGCGGTTCGCCGCGCGCCACCCGTCCCTGTCGGTGACGCTGTCGCAGGCGACGGCCGGGAAGGCGGGCGGGCCCCGGCTCCTCTCCGTCGTCGACGAGAAGAAGCTGGTGCGCGTACTGTCCCGGATGCTGTCGGAGGACGAGTTCCTCAGCCCGTACGGGATCAGGGCGCTGTCCCGGTACCACGCGGAGCACCCCTACACGTTCTGGGTGCACGGCCAGGAGTACAAGGTCGGCTATCTGCCCGCCGAGTCCGACACCGGCATGTTCGGCGGCAACTCCAACTGGCGCGGCCCGGTGTGGCTGCCGATGAACGCGCTGGTCATCCGCTCCCTGCTGCATCTGTACGGCTTCTACGGCGACGAGCTCACCGTCGAGTGCCCGACGGGCTCCGGGGTGCGCATGAACCTGTTCGAGGTCGCGCAGGAGATCTCCACGCGGCTCGGCCGGATCTTCCTGCGCGACGAGGACGGGCACCGCCCGGTCTACGGCGGACAGCCGCTCTTCCGGGACGACCCGCACTGGCGCGACCTCATCAGCTTCTACGAGTACTTCCACGGCGACAACGGGGCCGGGATCGGCGCCTCGCACCAGACGGGGTGGACGGGTCTCGTCGCCGCCCTGATGAAGATCTTCGGCACGCTCGGCCCCGACGCCTTCCGGCCGCGGACCACGAGGAGGTAGCAGCGATGGCCGCTTTGCCGACACAGCCCGTGATCCACGAGGTCAACACCCGTGTGTGGCTACGGGAGACAGGACGGCGGCTCGGCCGCGAGATCGGACTCGCGGACGTGCCCAAGGACCTCTGGGACGAGCTCACCCCGTCCGGGGTCGACATCGTCTGGCTGATGGGCGTGTGGGAGCGCAGCCCGCAGGGCCGCGCCATCGCCCTGCAGAACCCCGCGCTGCGCTCCGCGTTCGAGGCGGCCGTCCCCGGCATCGGCGAGCAGGACATCGCGGGCTCCCCGTACTGCATCCGCCGCTACGAGGTGGACGGGGCGCTCGGCGGGGCCGTCGGCCTCACCGCGGCGCGCGCCGAACTCGACCGCCGGGGCGTCGGCCTGCTGCTCGACTACGTGCCGAACCATGTGGCCCCGGACAACCCCTGGGTGGGTGAGTACCCGGAGCTGTTCGTGCGCGGTGACAGCGAGGACCTGCGGCGGGATCCGGACGGCTTCCTCGACACGGGACGCGCGGTGCTCGCGCGGGGGCGGGACCCGTTCTTCCCGCCGTGGCCCGACGTCGTGCAACTCAACGCGTTCGCACCGGAGTTGCGGCGTTCGACCGTCGAGATCCTCGACCACATCGGCCGGTTCTGCGACGGGGTGCGCTGCGACATGGCGATGCTGCTGACGAACGACGTCTTCCAGCGCACCTGGGGCGAGCGCGCTGGGCAGCGACCCGTGGAGGAGTTCTGGGTCGAGGTGATCGGCGCGGTGCACCGCGAGCGCCCGGACATGCTGTTCGCGGCGGAGGCGTACTGGGACCTCGAATGGGCGCTTCAGCAGCAGGGCTTCGACTTCTGCTACGACAAGCGGCTCTACGACCGGATCCTCGCGCATGACGCCGCGTCCGTGCGGGCCCATCTGCACGCCGACGAGACGTACCAGCGCCGGCTCGTCCGCTTCCTGGAGAACCACGACGAGCCCCGCGCCGCGCACACCCTGCCGCCGGAGAAGGAGCGTGCGGCGGCCGCCCTGATCGCCACGTTGCCCGGCGCGACGCTGTGGCACGAGGGCCAGTTCACCGGGCGCCGCGTGCAGCTGCCGGTCTTCCTCGACCGGCGCCCCGACGAGCCGGTGGACGACGAGCTGCGCTCCTTCCACGAGCGGCTGCTCTCGGCCGTGCACCACAGCGGCATGCGCACGGGCAGTTGGCGGCTCCTCGACTGCGCGGGCTGGCCGGACAACGACTCGGCCGCGGCGCTGATCGCGTCGTGCTGGACGGGTCCGGCGGGCCGCTTCCTGACGGTGGTCAACCTCTCCGACCATCGGGCCCAGGCCCGGATCCACCTTCCGTGGCCCGAACTCGGCGCGGGCAACTGGCAGTTGACCAGCCTCCTCGGCGCGGACCGCTACGAGCGCTCGGGCGCGGAGCTGCTGGACAGCGGCCTGTACGTGGACCTGGCGCCGTGGGGTATGCACTTGCTGGCCGCGGAAGCGTGACCCCTTCAAGCCCCGCCGGCGATTGAGGCGCGGGGTCCGGGGCGGAGCCCCGAGACCTCGCCCCCGGCCGCCGTCACCAGTCCACCCCGGCCCGCGCCCGATACGCCTCCACCGCACTCTCCACCGTGGGGAAGAACGCCTCCGGGCCGAACGCCTGGGCGAGCCCGTACCGCTCCACCTTCCGCCGCACCGGATCCTTCAACTCGGCGAACACCAGGTCCACACCCCGCCCGCGCAGCACCTCGTCGAGCTCCTCCAGGACATCCGCCGCGGTCGTGTCCACATCGGTCACCGGCTCGGCCGCGATCACCACACACCGCGGCTCCGCCGCATCCCGCACCGCCCGCAACACCTCGTCGCGGAACGACTTCGCGTTGGCGAAGAACAGCGGCGCGTCGAACCGCAGCAGCACAAGACCCGGCAGGCGCTGCGCATCGGGGTGGGAGCGCACGTCGTGGTACCCCTCAAGTCCCGCCACCCGCCCGAGCACCGTGCTGTACGGCCACCACGCACGCCGGAAGACGTTCAGGATCGACAGGCCGACCGCGACCGCGATCCCCGGCAGCACCCCGAGCAGCGCGACGCCGAGGAACGCGGCCATGCACAGCCAGAACTCGGCCTTGCGCTGCCGCCAAAGCCGCCCCGCGCCCGACAGGTCGGCCAGCGAAAGCGACGCCGTGATGACGACGGCGGCGAGCGCGGGCTGCGGCAGATTCCGGAAGAGCCCCGGCAGCAGTACGAGCATCAGCAGGATGAGCCCCGCCCCCACGAGTCCCGTCAACTGCGTTCTGGCGCCCGCCCGTTCGGCCACGGCGGTCCGCGATCCGCTGGTGCTCACGGGGAAGCCCTGGAAGAGACCCGCGGCCGCGTTCGCCGCGCCGATGGCGATCATCTCGTCGTTGCCGCGGACCTCCTGGCCGCTGCGGTTCGCGAACGCGGAGGCGTTGGAGATGGTGTCGGCGAGGGAGACGAGCGCGATGCCGAGGGCGCCGACGAACAGCGGGCCCAGGTCGTCCCAGCGGATGTCGGGGACGGTGAACGGCGGCAGCCCCTTCGGCAGTCGGCCGACCAGCTTGACCCCGTGCTCCCCGAGGTCGAACGCGACGGTCGCGCCGATGGCGAGCACCACCATCACGAGGACGGCGGGCACCTTCGGCACCAGCCGTTGCAGCAGCAGGACGAGCACGATGCAGCAGCCACCCACGGCCACCGCGGCCGGCACCGTCGCCCCGTCGGCCAATTTGCGTACCAGAGCGTCCAGTTCGCCGATCAGGCCGTCCGCGTCCACGGAGAACCCGAACAGCTTCGGCAGCTGGCCGACGAGGATGGTCAGGGCGAGGCCGTTCATGTAGCCGATCATCGTGGGCTTGGAGATGAGGTCGGCGATGAAGCCCAGCCGTGCCACGCCCGCCAGGATCGTGATCGCCCCGACCATCAGGGCGAGCACCGAGGCGAGGGCGACCGCCCGCTCGCTGTCGCCGCCCGAGGCGACCAGCGGCAGGATCGTCGCCGCGATCATCGGCCCGAGCGAGGAGTCGGGGCCGAGAACGAGGATCCGGGAAGGGCCCGCGACGGCGTACGCGAGCAGGCACATCACCGACGTATAGAGCCCGGTGATCGCCGGAAGCCCGGCCAGTTCGGCGTACGCCATGCCCTGCGGCACCAGGAGCGTGGTCAGGACGACGCCCGCGACCAGGTCCTTGACCAGCCAGGAACGTTGATAGCCGCGCAGGGTCCGGACTCCGGGCGGCACCGGCACGGTTCCCCGCACCGCCTGCTCACCTCCGCCGGGCGATCAGCTTGCCCAGCTCCCACAGCGCGAGGAGCGCTAGGGCGGGCAGCAGCGCCCAGCCGAACTGTCCGATGTGCAGGGGGACGGTGCCGAGCAACCGGTTGAAGGCATCGGTCTGTGTGACGAGCACGGCGAGCACGAACTCGCCCAGGATCGTCCAGTTGAGCTGTTTGCTGTCGAAGGTGTCGACGGTGAGCGCGGTCTCCGTCTGGCTGCGGCACTCGACGGCGGCCACGATCAGGCACAGCGCGAACGCCGCGAACGCGATGGAGTTGCCGATGCGGGCGCTGTCGTAGCGGGCCTCGCCGAGCTTGATCAGGCTCAGCAGCGCGACGGCGATGCCGGCGCCCACGAGCCCCACGGTGAGCATCAGCGCCGGCGTCATCACCGGTTCGCCGCGCGGTCGCGGGCGCCGCGTCATGAGCCCCGCGCCGACCCGGTCGAAGCCGAGGGAGAAGCCGAAGGCCGCGTTGACGACGAAGTGGATCCACAGCACCTGCGCGGGGTTGAACGGCTCGGCGTCCGCGATGTCGAAGAGCGAGGCGCCGAGGAACGTCAGCACGAACACGACCAGCAGGATCAGCACGAAGCGGATGTACTTGGTGAGGTTGTCGTAGATCTTGCGGCCCTGCTCCACCGCGTGAACGATCGTGGCGAAGTTGTCGTCGGACAGAATCATCCGCCCGGCGTTCTTGGCCACCTCCGTGCCGGATCCCATGGCGACGCCTATGTCGGCGGCCTTGATGGCGGGCGCGTCGTTGACGCCGTCGCCGGTCATGGCGACCACGTCGCCCTTCTTCTTCAGCGTCTCGGCGAGCAGCACCTTGTGCTCGGGCGCGACTCGCCCGAGGACTCCGATCCGGTCGATGCGACTCAGCCGCTCCTCCTCGGGCAGCGCCGCGAACTCGGCGCCGAGGATCGCCTCGCCGCCGATCCCGATCTGCTCGGCGATCGCCGCGCCGGTGATCACGTCGTCGCCGGTCACCATGCGTACGCGGATATGGGCGGCCTGCGCGGCGGCCACGGCGGCCTTCGACTCGGGGCGCGCCGGGTCGACCATGCCGACGAGGCTCGTGACCCGCAATCCCTTTATCTCGTCCAGGAGTTGACCGTCCGGCTTGAACGTCGACGGGTCGATGTCGCGCGTCGCGGCGGCCATCACCCGGCGGCCCGCCCGCTCCATCCGCTCGACCTCGGCGTCGGCCCGGCCGCGCAGTTCCGCGTCGAAGGCGATACCGGTGCCGCCCGACAGGGCCGTGGTGGTGCGCGCGAGCACGGCGGGGGCGGCTCCCTTGACGAAGCAGCGCACGACGGGCCGCCCCTGCCCGTCGTGCGCCGCATGGAAGGTGGCCATCAGTTTGTACGCCGGGTCGAACGGCAGGGTGGCGAGGCGGGGCAGCCGCTCGCGCGTGGCGGCCACGTCGAGGCCCGCCTTGTGGCCGAGCACGAGCAGTGCGCCCTCGGTGGGGTCGCCCACCACTTCGCCGTCGATGAGCGAGGCGTCGCTGGCGACGAGGTACGGAAGGATCGCGTCCTCGATGCCGGGCGAGCCGCCCGCGGCATGGTGGATCCGGCCCTCAAGGCCGTAGCCCGTGCCCGAGACGGTGTACCGGTCGAAGGCGTCGACGACCTCGACGACGGTCATCTGATTCATCGTCAGGGTGCCGGTCTTGTCGGAGTTCACGGCCGACGTGAAGCCCAGCGTCTCCACGGACGGCAGGTCCTTGACGATCGCGTTCCGCTTCGCCAGGTCGAGCCCGCCCATCGAGAGGATGGTCTGCGTCACCGTCGGCAGCGCCTCGGGCACCGCGGCGATGGCGAGGGACACCGCGCTGACGAACAGCGCGTCCCAGGGCTCGTCGCGGCCGCGGCCGAGTGCGAACATCACGACCATGGTGAGCGCGGCCGCCCCGACGATCCACAGGGTGAGCCGGTTCAACTCCTTGGACAGCGGCGACATTTCACGCCGCGTCGCCGTCAACATCCCGGAGATACGGCCCAGTTCGGTGGCGGCACCGGTGGCGGTCACGAGCAGCACGCCGCTGCCGTGCGTCACCGGAGTGGTCATGAACGCCATGTCGCTCTGGTCGGCCGGGCCCAGCTCCCCGCCGGGCACCGGGTTCGCGTCCTTGGCCGCGGGCACGCTCTCGCCGGTGAGCGCCGACTCGTCGATCTGCAGTGCGCTCGCCGCGACGAGCCGGCCGTCCGCCGGCACCTCGTCCCCCGCGGCGAGCAGCACCACATCCCCGACGACCACGTCCTCCGCGGGGATCTCGGCCTCCCTTCCGTCCCTGCGCACCCGCGCGGTGGCCTTCGTCATCGCCTTCAGGGCGTTCATGGCGCTGTCCGCCTTGCCCTCCTGGCGCAGGCCGATGACCGCGTTCACGACGGACAGGGCGAGCAGCACCACCGCCGTGCCCCACTCCTGGATGGCGAGCGACACGATCGCGGACACGACGAGGATGATCTGCATGTACGAGGTGAACTGGCCCAGGAGCCGGCGCAGCGCCGGTGTCGGCTTCTCCTCGGGCAGAGCGTTGGGCCCGTCCTCCGCGCGCCGCGCCGTCGCCCGCGCGGTGTCGAGTCCCGCCGCCGGGTCGACGCCGAGTTCGCGGGCCACCGAGTCGGCGGGCTCGGCGTGCCACAGGTGCGCGGCAGGGGCGCCGGGCCCGGTCGCCGCCGCGGTCACCGCGCCCGCCTCCCGTCCGCGTACGGGTCGGCCGCCGCCCCGCTCGGCGCCTCCTTCTCCAACTGCCGCTTCTCCAGCTCCAGTTCGTGACGGACCTCGTCATCGATGACCGGATACTGCGGATCGATGTCCATCAGGGTGTGCGCGAGCACGGCCGCCGCACAGATCCGCGCGTACCACTTGCGGTCGGCGGGCACGACGTACCAAGGGGCCCAACGGGTGCTCGTGGCGGACAACATGTCCTCGAACGCCTCCTGGTAGTCGTCCCAGCGGGCGCGCTCACGCGCGTCCGCCGCCGAGAACTTCCAGTTCCGCTCCGGTACGTCGATGCGCCTGAGGAACCGGACGCGCTGCTCCTCCTTGGACAGGTTCAGGAACAGCTTGACGACCCTGAATCCGTTGTCCGTCAGATACCGCTCCCACTCGTTGATCTCGCGGTAGCGCCTGCGCCACAGCGCCTTCCCGCTCTGCTTGCGGCCCGGAAGCCGCTGGCGGTCCAGGAGTTCGGGATGCACCCGTACCACCAGGACCTCCTCGTAGTGGGAGCGGTTGAAGACGCCGATCTCCCCGCGGCGCGGCAACGCGCAGGTGTAGCGCCAGAGATAGTCGTGGCTCAGCTCGTCGTGCGAGGGCACCTTGAACCCCGCCACGCGCACGCCCTGCGGGTTCACTCCGCTCATGACATGACGGATAGTGCCGTCCTTGCCGCCGGCGTCGAGGGCCTGCAGACACAGCAGCACGCCGTGCGTGCCCTCGGCGGCCAGCCTGCGCTGGTGGTCGGCGAGCAGGGCGACGCCCTCACCCAGCAGCGCCTTCCCCTGCCGCTTGTTCTTCAGGCCCGACTTGCGTGCGGGATCGAAGTCCTTGGCCAGGTGCACCTTCGCTCCGGGCTCGACCCGCAGGGGTGCGATGAACTCGGCGATCCGCTCGGCCCGCTTGTCCTTCATGAGCCACCCCGGTCAGTACAGCGTGTCCCGCTTCACCACGCACAGGCCCCAGATCACGAGCGCGTTGATCGCGATCAGCGTCAGGGACCAGAACGGGTAGTACGGAATGGAGAGGAAGTTCCCGATCAGGATCAGGACGGCGAGGAGCACGCCGAGGATCCTGGCCCACTTCATCGCGACGAACAGGCCGAAGCTGACGGCCACGGCGACCGCGCCGAGGAGCATGTGGATCCAGCCCCAGGCCGTGAGGTCGAACTCGAAGGTGTAGTCGGGCGTGCGGAGGAACACGTTGTCCTTGAGAACCGCCATCAGGCCGCGGCAGAAGCCCAGGATCCCGGAGATGAAGAGCATCACCGCCGCGAAGATGGTCAGCCCGCCGGCGGCCGCGTCTTTCGCGCTGCCCATCCCGTGCTGCGAAGTGGTCGAGGTGGCCATCACAGGACCCCCAAGTATTGAGGAGGGTGCCGATTGCACCGCTGTGCCGCCGAGTGTCACGGCCCGGCGGCAACCGGGTCGTCACCCTTCGGGGGTGACGACCGCGCGGGGCGACGCCCGGAGTCTGTCGGGAGTTCGAGGGCAGGACCCGGGCCCGCGATGAAGCGAGGCGATGAGCGTGGCGAGCACTCCCGAGGCGGCGAACGGGGCGGCGGACGGCCGAAGGCCGCCAGGACCCGACGACGGCCCCGGGCCGGACCGGGGCAGGCAGCGCCGCGTCCTCGCGCCGCTGGCGCTCGCCCAGTTCATCTGCAGCTTCGCCGGGTCGAACATGAACGTGATGATCCAGGACATCAGCGAGGACCTGGACACCACCGTGCAGGGCGTGCAGACCGCGATCACCGTCTTCCTGCTGGTCATGGCCGCGCTGATGATCCCCGGCGGGATCCTCGCCGACCGCTACGGCCGCAAGCGCTGCCTCGTCATCGGCCTCGCGATCTACGGGGTCGGGGCGCTGCTCAGCGCGGCGGCGCCCGGCCTGGGCGTGCTGATCCTGGGCAACTCGATCCTGGAGGGCGTCGGCACCGCCCTGCTCATCCCTCCGGTCTACATCCTCACCACGCTCCTCTTCACCGAAGTGACCAGCCGGGCGAAGGCGTTCGGCACGATCATGGCCTTTGCCGGCATCGGCGCGGCCATGGGGCCGCTCCTCGGCGGGCTGATCACGTCGGCGATCAGCTGGCGGGCGGCGTTCGTGTTCCAGGCGCTGGTGGTCGCGGTGATCATCCTGCTGAGCCGGGGGCTCCACGACCCGCTCCCCGCGGACCGCGAACGCGACTTCGACACGGTGGGCGCGGTGCTGTCGGCGACCGGGCTCGTCCTCGTCGTCGTCGGGATCCTCGCGGCGGACGACAACGCCTGGCTCATGGGGGCCGCGCTCCTGGTCGGCTCCCTCGTCCTGGTGGCGTTCTTCCGCTGGGTCCGCAGGAGGGAACGGTCCGGTGCCCAACCCCTCCTGCCCA
The DNA here is from genome assembly GCF_035798155.1 of Streptomyces endophyticus. Lineage (NCBI taxonomy): Bacteria > Bacillati > Actinomycetota > Actinomycetes > Kitasatosporales > Streptomycetaceae > Streptomyces > Streptomyces endophyticus. The sequence goes on from NZ_JAOZYC010000035.1 coordinate 84,392, forward strand.
CCCAGCTGTTCCGCGTCCGGACGTCGAACCTCGGCCTGATCACCCAGCACACCCAGTGGCTGATGCTCATGGGCGTGTCGTTCGTGGTCGCCGCGTATCTCCAGGTCGTCCGCGGTTACAACGCCATCGACACCGGCGTCATCTTCACCGCGTCGACCGTGGGCCTGCTCATCAGCTCGCTCGGCGCGGAGCGGTTCGCCAAGCGCCGCGAGCAACGCACCCTCATCATGGCCGGTTTCACCGTCACGGTGTGCGGCATCGGCGTGCTGCTGGCCATGGCCCACGGCTCCCCGAAGGCCTGGACCTCCACGCCCGGACTGCTGCTGATCGGCCTGGGCCTCGGCCTCATGCTCACGCCTTCGGTCAACGTGGTGCAGTCCAGCTTCTCCGAGGACCTTCAGGGCGAGATCTCCGGGCTGTCCCGCAGCGTGTCCAACCTGGGCTCATCCGTGGGCACCGCGCTCGCCGGCACGATCCTCGTCGCCGACCCGGCCATCGGCCCCTACCGCGTCGCGCTCGTGGTCCTCGCGGCGGTCGGACTCGGCGGCCTCTGGGCGGCGGCACTGCTGCCACGGACACGGCCGACGCCCCCGACACCGGAACATCACTCGTAGCCACGGTCGTACGACACCGTGGAACGCACCACGAGGTCCTGCAACGCCGCACGACGCCTGCTGAACGGTATCCAGAGCAGCCCCAGAGGAAAGCTCACCGACAGCGCGGCCCGCACGAGGGCCCGCACCGTCCGCAGCCGCCGCCCCGCCCGGTCCGTCACGCGCACGCCCATCAGCCGGGCTCCGGGCGTGGCCCCGACCACCGCCCACGAGCCCCCGAGATAGCAGACCGCGAAGCCCCAACCAACGGGTCCAGCGACCCAGTTGGGAACATCCGGCATCTGGAACGGTGGCCCGACGACCATCAACCGCGCGCAGCCGGCGCCGACTTGGACGACCAGAGCGACCAGGGCGAGCACGAGCGCGTCGACCAGGGCGGCGAGGCCGCGCGAGACGATTCCGGCGGTCCGGGAACGGCGCACGCGTCTGCTGTCGGGCGCGGTCATGGGGAACGCTCGTCCGGCGGCCCGGCACGCCGCAACATCCTGTCGGCGAACCGGTTGACACTCCGGTCCCCGATCTCCCCCAGCACCCGCACCGCCTCGACCGCCTCAACGGTGAGCCCTCCCCCGGTGTCCCGCACGATCCGCCCCAGATCAATCTCCCGCAACACCCCACGAGTGATCCCCACGAGATCGAACCGGGCGAGCACGGCGTTGACGTCGAGCGCGGCGGCGATCCGGTCGACGTCCACGCGCGCGGCGATGCGGTCGACGTCAACGCGCGCGGCGATCCCGTCCACGTCGACACGGTCGGCGACCCGGCCCACATCCACCCGATCGGCCACACCGTCCACGTCCACCCGCGCGGCGACCCGGTCCACATCCACGCGGTCCGCGACGGCGTTCACATCGACGCGACCCGCGATGGCATTCACGTCCACGCGACCGGCGATCCGGTCCACATCCACGCGCGCCGCGATGGCGTTCACGTCGACGCGACCTGCGATCCGGTCCACATCCACGCGCGCCGCGACCCGATCCACGTCCACCCGCGCCGCAATATGGTCCACATTCACGCGGCCTGCGACACGGTCCACGTCCACCCGATCCGCGACCGCGTCCACATCCACCCGCGCGGCGACCCGATCCACATCCACCCGATCCGCGACGGCATTCACGTCCACGCGACCCGCGATCCGGTCCACATCCACGCGCGCCGCCACACCGTCCACGTCCACCCGCGCCGCAATCGCATCCACGTCCACCCGGTCAACGACCGCCCCCACATCCACCCTCGCCGCGATCCCATCCACGTCCACCCGCGCCACGACCCGTTCGACATCCACCCTGTCGGCGATCAGGTTCACGTCCACGCGGGCGACCAGCTCGTCCAGGTCGAGGCAGTCGAGCACCACCTCGACGGACCGCCGGACGGCTGCCCGCGGCACCTTGCCCAGCGCGCCGAGCACACCCCGCGCCATCCGCCCGGCCACCGCCACGGCGTCGCCCGCACTCACCTCGACCATGCCGCGACCGAAGCAGGCGGTGCCGCGCCCGGCATCCTCCGCGGCGGGTGAGTGACGCACACCGGCCGGGCGGCACCCCGGGGGCGTAGCGCAAGAGCCGTCACCCCGGGGGCAGTTCGGGCACGGAGCGGAGCTCACCCGCGAAGCCGAACGCCACGCCGCGCTGCGCGGCCAGCAGGCGGGCGAGCCGCAACACACTGAGGCCGCTGACCCCCAGGTCACGTACATGTCGCAGGTCGACCACGACACCCGTGCCACCCGGCCGGATGGCCCCGTGCAGCACCCGCCCGATACGGGCCTCGGCGGCGGGGCCGATCGCCCCGCGCACCTCGATCACCAGACAGCCCGAGACGCGCCGCATCACAACGGGCGAGGCGTCGGAACGGGGCGACACGGCCTTCGGCCTGCGAGCGACGAGCGGAACATTCCATGCCATGAATAAGTCCCCCCGAGTGCGCCGGACTTGGGAGAACAGCATCGTCACGCCGCACAGGACCGGCATCGCTCCGCGAGGGTGAGCACGGGCGAGGGGGTCCGATAACCGCCAGTCCCGCACGCACTGTTGATCATCGCCCGGGAGGTTCTTAGTGTCGACACCGCGACACCGCGACACCGCGACACCGCCGCACCCCGGACACGTCCCCGCCCCGCACGGCCCCGACGAAGGTGGAACCCCGCATGACTCACGCAGATCAGGCACCGCACAACGGCCCGAGCCGCCGCCGAGTGATAGGCGGCGCCGCCACCTTGGCCGTCGCCGCGACAACGTTGCCCACCGGCATCGCGTCCGCCGCCCCGGACCGGTCCACCCCCGCCGACCTCGCCCGCTGGAAAAGACAAGCGGCGCGGGTGACGATCACCCGCGACGACTGGGGCATCCCCCACGTAGTGGGCAGGACGGACGCCGACGCGGTGTTCGGGATGATGTACACGCAGGCCGAGGACGACTTCAACCGCATCGAGCGCAACTACCTGGTCAGCCTCGGCCGCCTCGCCGAGTCCGAGGGCGAGAGCGCGCTCTGGCAGGACCTGCGCCAACGCCTGTTCATCGACCCGGAGGCGCTGAAGAAGGAGTACGCGAAGTGCCCCTCCTGGCTGCGCGCCCTGATGCGCGGCTGGGCCGACGGCCTGAACTACTACCTGGCGACCCACCCCGACGTACACCCCCGGGTGCTCACCCACTTCGAACCGTGGATGCCGCTGAGCTTCTCCGAGGGCAGCATCGGAGGTGACATCGAGTCGGTGGCGCTGAGCCAACTGGAGGCGTTCTACGCGGGGCGCGAGGTCCCCATGACGGACGAGGAACGCGGCCTGAAGTTCCGCGAACCGTCCGGCTCCAACGGCATGTCGATCGCCCCGGGCAACACCCGCGACGGCAACGCCCTCCTCCTGATCAACCCCCACACCAGCTTCTTCTTCCGCGCGGAACAGCACGTGACGAGCGAGGAGGGTCTCGATGTCTACGGCGCCGCGACCTGGGGCCAGTTCTTCATCTACCAGGGCTTCAACGAGCACACCGGCTGGATGCACACGTCCAGCGGCGTCGACAACATCGACGAGTTCGCGGAGACGGTCGACCGCGCATCGGACGGCACGTACACCTACCGCTACGGCAAGGACCGCCGCCCGGTCACGACACATGACATCACCCTGACCTGCCGTACGGAGAACGGCGGCACGGAGCATCACACCTTCACGACGTACGCGACCCACCACGGCCCGATCGTCCGCGAGGCGGACGGCAAGTGGATCGCGTGTGCGCTGATGAACAAGCCGGTGGAGGCCCTGAAACAGAGCTACTTGCGCACGACGACCCGCGACTACGCCGAGTACATGAAGGTGGCGGAGCTGAAGGCCAACAGCTCCAACAACACCCTCTTCGCGGACTCGAAGGGTGACATCGCCTTCCTGATGCCGCAGTTCATGCCGGTCCGTGACGACCGCTTCGACTACATGAAGCCGGTCGACGGCAGCGACCCGGCCACCGACTGGCACGGCCTGCACACCCTGGACAGCATGCCGCAGGCGGTGAACCCGAAGAGCGGCTGGGCGTTCAACAGCAACAACTGGCCCTGGACGGCGGCCGGCGCCGACAGCCCGCACAAGGCCGACTTCCCCCGCTACTTCGACAAGGCGGGCGAGAACCCGCGCGGCCCGCACGCGATCCGCGTCCTGACATCACGGGACGACTTCACCCCGCAGACCCTCATCGAGGGCGCCTTCGACCCGTACCTGACGGCCTTCGCCCGCCTCCTCCCCGGCCTGACGAAGGCCTGGGACCGACTCCCGACGGGCAGCGCCCAGCGACGGAAGCTCTCGTCCCCCATCGACCTGTTGCGCGACTGGGACCACCACTGGTCGGCCAAGTCGAAGGCGACCTCACTGGCGGTGTTCTGGGGCGAGGCGCTCTGGGCCCTGGTGTCCAAGGCGGCGGCGGACGCGGGCCTCTCGGTCTGGGACTACATGGCCGACCGCGCCACGGACACACAACGCGTCGACGCCCTCGAATCAGCGGTCGACCGCCTGACGCAGGACTTCGGCAGCTGGCAGGTCCCGTGGTCCGAGATCAACCGCTACCAGCGCAACGACGGCGCGATCACCCAGACCTTCGACGACACCAGGCCCAGCTACCCGGTCCCCTTCACCTCCGCCCAATGGGGCTCCCTCGCCTCCTTCGGCGCGAAGCGCTACCCCGGCACGAAGCGCTACTACGGCACGAGCGGCAACAGCTTCGTGGCGGTCGTCGAATTCGGCCCGAAGCTGCGGGCGTGGGCCATCACGGCAGGCGGCGCGAGCGGCCACCCGGACTCCCCCCACTTCGGCGACCAGGTGAAGCGGTACGCGAGCGGAGACCTGCGGCCGGTGTACTTCTATCCGGAGGAGCTGAAGGGGCACGTGGAACGGAGGTACCACCCCGGGGTATAAGCCCCGGTCGATCCGGTCGACACACACTCCCAGCCGTCCGACCATGTGGGATATGCAGGCATCCCATGGCGGCTCGCGAGGACGGGCGCTGCCGCTGCTCCTGGTGGCGGTGGCGCCCGACGTGCCCCTGGCCTGGCTGGACGAGCTCGACGACCCCCGCTTCTCCTACCACCGCGCGTACAACGGCCACGACACCCTGCGCGACCTGTACCGCTACCAGCCCGACCTGCTGATCCTCGGCCTGCGCGTACGGGATCCGGGCCCCTGGGAGGTGCTCCGGCGGGTCCGGGAGATGACCGAGGATCTCCGCGTCATGGTGGCCACTCGGCGCTTCGACGGAGCGGACGCCCTGCGGGCCCTCGACTCCGGCGCCGACGACGTGCTCTGGCACGGCATGCCCGAGGGTCTCGCCAAGGCCCTGGTCATGGCCCGGTTGCGCCGCGCGACGCCCGTGTCGCCGCCCGACCAGCTCCTGGAGGACGGCCGCCTCCGGCTCGACCTCGACACCCACGAGGTGACCATGGGCGGCCAGTACGTGCCACTGACCCCGCTGGAATTCGACCTGCTGCACTTCCTCGCCCGCAACCCGGGGCAGGTCCTCTCCCCGGAGCAGCTGCTGCACCACGCCTGGAGGGCCCGGCCCGAAGGCGACGCGGGCAAGGTCAAGTACGCCGTCCTGCGCCTGCGCCGCAGCATCGAGCGCGCCACCGGCGTCAAGGCACCCATCGAGACCGTGCGCGGAGTGGGCTACCGGTACGTTCTGCCCGGCTCGCACCCGGCATAGGTCCCGGGCCGAAGGTCCCCTCCTGCCGCGCGCGACCCGCTGCAACCGTCGCGCAACCTTCGTACGACCTCGCTGCTCCCCGGCGCGCTCAGAGTCGAGGACGTCGCAGGGCGATCCGCCTGCGACAGTCCACGACAGAGCAAGGGACAGCTCGTCATGACACTCGTCGCACTCATCCCCGCGCACAACGAGCAGGACCGCATCGTCGCCACGCTGGCGGGCCTGTACCGCCAGACGGTCCGCCCGGACCGCATCGTCGTCGTCGCCGACAACTGCACGGACCGCACCGCGCGCATCGCCGAGTACTGCGGCGCCGAGGTCTTCGTGCCCACGAACAACAAGGACAAGAAGGCCGGCGCCCTCAATCAGGCCATGGCTCCGCTGATCGCGGACCTGGCCGACGAGGACCTGGTACTGGTCCAGGACGCCGACACCGTCCTCAACCCCGAGTTCGTGGGCTGCGCCGTGGAGGCCATGGAGGACGACACGGTCGGCGCGGTCGGCGGCATCTTCTACGGCGAGCCGGGCGGCGGACTGCTCGGCCAGCTGCAGCGCATGGAGTACCAGCGCTACGCCCTGGAGATCCGACGCAAGAACAACGAGGCCATCGTGCTCACCGGGACCGGCAGCCTGTTCCGCGCGGGCGTCCTGCGCCAGGTGCGGCGCGCCCGCCTCGACGGGGTCATCGGCGGCGGCGAGAGCTACTACTCCCTCGCCTCCCTCACCGAGGACGACGAGATCACCAAGGCCGTCAAGACGCTCGGGTACCGCACCGTCTCGCCCGACGGCTGCTGGCTGGTCACCGAGGTGATGCCCTCGGTCGGCAAGCTCTGGCACCAGCGGCTGCGCTGGCAGCGCGGCGCCCTGGAGAATCTGCGCGACTACGGCTGGACGTCCGTCACCAGGAAGTACTTCGGCCAGCAGATCATGCTGGGCGTCGGCGCCCTCGCGCTCGGACTGTTCTTCCTGTACGCGGTCCTGGACCTCACCCTCGTGGGCTGGGGCGGCCTGTCCCTCTTCTGGACCGCGATCATGCTGATCTTCGTGGTCGAACGGACCCTGACCGTGCGCCGCCTCGGCTGGCGGGCCACGCTCCTCGCGCTGCCCCTCATACCGGAGTTGCTGTACGACGTCTTCCGGCAGGCGGTGTTCGTCCGCTCGCTCGTCGACCTGGTGCTGCGCCGTGAGGCCCACTGGGTCGCCACCTGACCCCGCCGCACCACACACCCACTCACCCATCCCCGCCAAGGAGTTGACCACCATGTACGGAAACCCCACCAGCGCCGCGGCACTCGGCGGCGCGGGCACCGGCGCCCTCGCCATGACCGGCAGCCTCAGCCCGCTCGCCATTCTCGGCCTCGTCGTCGGCTGCCTCACGCTGATCGCCGCGGGCCTCGCCCTGCGCACCCTCAGCCCGGTCATCGCGGGCAAGGACCGCGGTCCCGGCCCGTACTGAGCCGGCCCGGCGGGCCTCAGTCCCCCGCCACGAACCCCACGAACCGCCCCCAGCCCTCCGCCCCCACGGCGAAGGCGGGGCGGTGGGTGTCTTTGGAGTCCCGTACGTGGACGGCCTGTTCGGCGATCGCGACTTCCACGCAGTCGTCGCCCTGACTGCCGCTGTAGCTGGACTTGAACCAGGCGAGTTCCGTCGTGACGCTGCTCATAGCTCTCCTCGCAGTCGCTCCAGCAGGGCCCGCGATTCCTTGGGGTTCAGGGCCTGCGAGCGCAGTGTGTCATAGCGCTGACAGAGCACACTCACCTCTTTCGGGCCAGAGATCAACCGCCCGTTCTCCTGCCCCTCGGAGTAGCCGAGCCGCCGCCCCTCCGCCGTCTCCAGGATTCGCACCGGACCGTCCAGGCACGCGTGCAACCCGCCCTCCAACGGCACCACTTGCAGCGTCACGTTGCGCGGCGCGCTCAGCTCCAGCACATGGTCGAACGACTCGCGCATCGCGCCCGCGTCACCGAATCGCCGCCGGAACACATGCTCCTCGACGATGAAGCTGAACGGCACGGTCGGCCGCTCACGCATCATCGTCTGGCGCTCCATCCGGGCGACGAACTGCGCCTCCAACTCCTCGTCGGTGCGCAGCGGAATGGTGCCCTCGAAGACCGCCCGCGCATACGACGCGGACTGCAAGAGCCCCGGCACCAACCGGCACTCGTACGTACACAGGCTCGCCGCCTCCCGCTCCAGGCGCGCCCACCGCCGGAACCACGCCGCGAACCCGGCCTCGCCGCGCGTGAGATGACGGGCCGCCTTGCACAGGGCACCCGTGTTCCCCAGCACCTCCTCCGCACGCCGCACGAACCCCTCGTCCGGCATCCGCCGCCCCAACTCGACCGATTCCACGGTGTGTTTGGAGTACCGCACCCGTTCGCCGAGCTCCTCCCTGCTCAGCCCCGCGTGCTCACGCAGGGCCTGGACGACCGCGCCGAACGTACGCAGACTGTCCGACGGCTGGGGCTCCCGCTCCTGCTCCCCCAGCAGCCCGCCGACCTCGATCTCCCCGACGCCGCGCATACGCCGCCCCCTCTGCTCCGAGTCGCCCCGATCCATGCACTCAGAGTGACGAGTGACCCCTCGTACTGTCCACCCCACGCGCCCGTACGCTGACTCACCGTACGGGCCACCACACTCGCGCCCACCGTGCCGCGAACACCACGCTGACACCATGAACCACCAGCCGCCTCCCCAACTCACCGCACCAGCACACACATTCACACAGCTCTTGCCCTCGACACCCCGCGGCGCCCGCCTCGCCCGACACCTGGCCGTCACGGCGCTGCGCTCCTGGGACGTCCCGCCCGAGCTCACGGAGCGTGCCGAACTCGTCGTCGCGGAACTCGCCGCCAACGCGGTCACCCACGGTCGCCTGCCGGGCCGCGGCTTCCGCCTGGCGCTCACGTACGACGCCGCCAACCTTCTCCGCATCGAGGCCACCGACGCCCGCGGCGACCGCCTTCCCCACCACCCGCCCGCCGACACCGCACTCCCCACCGCCGGACGCGGCCTGCTCCTCGTATCGGCCTTGTGCCACCACTGGGAGACGGTCGCCCATCCGCCGGGCGGCAAGACGGTCGTGGCACACCTGTAGCGGGCCGGTACCCCACCTCAGCCCACATCCACCACCCCCCGCACCAACTCCGCCGCCCGCACCGCCCCGCCTTCCGCGTGGAACCGCCGCCCCATCCCGGCGGCCGCACCCGCCATCCCCCGATCGCCCAACACCCGCTCTACGGAGGCCCGCAGCGCGGCGGTCGGTACGGGCCGGTGGGACAGGGGCTGGCGGAGCACAACCGCCGCGCCGCGCTCCGCGATCGCCCGCGCGATCAGCAGCTGCTCCACCTGTTGCGGGACGACCACCATCGGCACTCCGCAGTGGAGGGATTCGAGTGCGCTGTTCATGCCGCCGTGGGTGACGAACACCGACGCCTCGCGCAGGACGGCGAGTTGAGGGACCGTGCGGCGGGCGAGGGTGTTCGGCGGAGTGGTGCCCAGGTCGGCCGGGTCGACGCCGCTGCCGGTGGCGAGGACCACGCGGACGGGGAGGTCTGCGAGCGCGGCGCAGCAGGACCGGAAGAAGGCCGCGCCGCCGTCGTGCAGCGTCCCCAGCGAGACCAGGACGACCGGTTGGCCTCCCGACAGGTGGGCGGAGAGCTCGGGGTCCAGCGGTGCGGACGCGGCGTCCGGTCCTGTGGTCGGGCCGGTGAAGCGGCAGCCGGCGTCCAGGCGCGGGTCGGGCGACTGGAGTTCCTCGGGGATCGGGAAGAGCGTCAGGTCGCCGCGCAGCGGCAGCATCGGCGTGGGCGGGACGGCGTCCGTTCCGAACTCCTTGACCAGTGCGCGCCTGGCCCGCAGCGCGGCGGGCATGTCGCGCAGGGTCGGGCCGACGAGGCCGAGGTTCTCCCGGACGGTGAGGGCCTTCACGGCGTCGCTCCCGACGAGGAAGGTCGTCATGAAGGAGATCGTGGGCAGGTTCAAGGTGGTCGCGGCCAGTCGGCCCCACAGCGCGTTCGAGTCGTGCATCAATGCCGACGGGCCCAGCGCCCTGGCCTGTTCGACGACGAAGGGGACGAGCGCCGAACACGCCCTCAGCACCTTCACCACCACCCCCACACTGCTGCCCGCCCTGGTGGCCTCCGCGATGTCACGGGACGTCAGCACACCTTTGGGGTACGCCTCGAACCTCGCGCCCGTGTCCCGGATGCGGTCCTCGAACTCGGCGTCGCACAGGTACACGACGTCGACTCCGGCACGTACCAGCTCGGTGACGACGGGGAGGGTGGGATTGACGTGTCCCGCGGCCGGCATGCCCGCGATCAGCAGAGTGGTCATGGAGCCGACGATAGGGGCGGCTGCCGCATGAGGGTTCGCGGGGCACCACATCACGTTCGGGGCAGCACATCACGTTGAGGGGGGCCGCGCCGCCGACGGAGAATGGGGGACATGGAGTTGAACGGGGACAGGGTCCTCCTGCGACCAGTGGCAAGCGGTGAAGACAAGGTCCTCGCCGGGATCGTGAGCGAGCCGGAGGTCGCGGCATGGTGGTCGCCCCCGGACGACTACGACGACATGCTCGCCGTCGTCTTCGAGGACGAGGTCATCGGCGCGATCCAGTTCGACGAGGAGAACGACCCGGAGTTCCGCCGCGCCGGCATCGACGTCTTCCTGACGGCGCGGCAGCACGGGAAGGGGCTGGGGACCGACGCGGTGCGCACGCTGGCCAGGTGGCTGGTGCGGGAGCGCGGTCATCACCGGCTGACCATCGATCCCGCCGCGGCCAACACCGTCGCGATCCGCAGTTACGGAAAGGTCGGCTTCAAGCCCGTGGGCGTCATGCGGGCGTACTGGCGCAACCATCGGACGGGCGTCTGGGAGGACGGGCTGCTCATGGATCTGCTCGCCGAGGAGTTGACCTGACCGGCTCGGTCCGGGGCAGCGGCAGATACGCGCCCTTCGCCAGTACGCGGTCGATCTCGCGGCCCTCGGTCACGGTCACGCGCTTGTGCGGCAGGGGTACTCCCACCATGTGTGCCAGGCGGCGGAGTTGGAGGTCGACGGCCGCTTCGCAGGCGAGGCAGAAGTCGTCGGCGCCACGGCGTCCCTGGGACCAGCCGAGCAGGACCAGGGCGAGGGCGATCAGGGCGGCCGGCCACCAGAACGGCGCGAGCGCGGCGTAGGGCAGCGCCCAGGCGACGCGGACCGTGGCGGCGGCGTACTCGTCCCAGGCCGCGGTGACGATCTTCGGGCTCCGCAGGTCGTGGAGTTGCCACAACCGGGGCCACGCCCTGGCGAGCGAGATCCCGTACTGCGCGGCGACCCGCTCGTCCACCAGGGCGAAACGGTCGCCGATCCACGTCGCACGGCGGGGCAGATAGCGCTCGGGCACGGCGTAACCACCCCGCCGGGCCGCCTCCAGCGCGATCCGTCGGCGGCGCCGGGTGCCCGGGGCCATGACGCGGCACAGGACGTTCGAGCGTCCCGTCCAGAGCCGGTGCACGGCGAGGCTCACCTCCCGTACGAGGAGCGCCGCCACGACGACGCCGCCGAGGAGCAGGCAGCCGATCACCGCACCCCTGGTGGTCGTGGCGGTGTCACCGAGCGCGTCCAGGCGTCGTACGAGGATGTCGAGGTCGAGTGCGTGGGCAGCGCCGGAGGGCCCCATCGCCCAGGCGACGAGCACGGCCGCCGCGAACGGCACACCGGGCAGGATCAGGAAGGCGAACCAGCGGTCGGCGATGCGTTTGCCCAGCTCCGTGAGGATGCCGTCCATCAGCCACCGTCCCGGGGAGGCATGAGCGCGCCGTCGATGTGGCAGCGCGGCTCGGAGGCGTCGGCGTTGCGTCCCCGGGCCGGGCAGCGTCCGCTCGGGCAGCGGAACCACTCGACGACGGGCCGCTCCTGCCAGGAGTCCGCTGCCGGGAGCCCGGAGGAACGGTGGCCGTCGCGCCGGAGGTCGAGCGCGCGGAGCGCTTCGGCGGCGGACTTGCCCGCACGGACCTCGGCGACCTCCCGGTCCAGCGCGGCCCGCCACGCGTACCGGTCGGCCTTCTCCCGCAGTTCGGGCAGGTGGGCGCAGAGCCACGCCAGGGCGGCCTGGTCCGTGTCGACGGTGCCTGCCTCGTCGTCGGCGTCGCGGGCAGCCGTTCTCTCCGGCCGGCGGTGCCAGGGCCAGCGGTCGCGGATGGGCATGGGTGGTGCTCCTCTGTGGTCCGGATCGGGGTTCGATCAGCGTCCGGTCAGGGTCCGGTCAGGGTCCGGCTACGGTCCGATGTGCAGCAGGGAGGACCAGACGTCCACGGTGTGTGGGGCGGCCTGGCGCAGGGTCTGTGCCGCGTTGTGCACGGCCTGGGCGGCGCGCCCGCTGTCGGGCGGGCCGTGCGCGGTGAGCGTCCGGTACACCTCGCGCGCGGCGTCGAGCGCCTTGTCGCTGTCGACCTCCCACAGGGTGCCCACCACGTGGGTGTACGACTGCAGGTGGAGCAGCGCGGCCAGGTGGATCGCCTCGTCGTACGCGCGCGGGTCCGGCGCGGCGGTGCTGCACGCCGACAGGTAGCAGAACTCGGCGCCGGGGAGACCGAGGTCGGCCAGCTGGTCGAGGGAGACCACGCCGTCGGCCACGGCGAGTCCCGCGGCGTCGGCGTGGCAGGCGAAGTGCGCCCAGCGGGCGTCGCGCAGCCGCGTGAGGACGTCGGCGACGTGTGCGGGGTCGAGCGGCACCGCGTCGGGGAAGTGGCGCAGGAACTCGGCGGCCTCCTGGGCCACCTCCGGCAGCTCGGGCCGGTCGAGGGTCTGCGGCGCGGCGACGACGAGTCGGCCGCGGGCCGTCACGGCGCGCTCGGCGGACCGCAGGAGCGCGCCGATGGTGGGTGTGTAGGAGGAGACGACCTCGTCGAGCAGGGCCGGGCCGCCGGGACGTGTGTGCTGCCCGGCCGCGTGGATCGGGAGGGCGGTGAAGGGTCCTGTGGGGCACCACCAGATCCGTCGGTCGGCCTTGAGGTGGGGTCTCAGAGCCGTCAGTACGGGCACGGCGAGGTCGGTCCACAGGCGGGGCGCGATGACGTTGAGCATGGCCTGGTGGCGGCCGTCGGGATCGGCGGACTGCCGGGCCCACTCGACGAGTTCGTCGTGGTCGAGCCGGTCGAGCGGTACGAGAAGGGGCTCGTCCCGGTCGGGCAGCAGGACGATGGCGTCGCAGCGCAGCGGGCTTGCGTTGACCACCACGACCGGGCCGTGATCCGCGGCCCCCGCCAGCTCCCGGTAGCCGGTCCGCTCCGACTCGCTCAACTGCGCGGCGAGTTGCTCCCACTCCCTGCCCAGCCGGATCCGCCGCTCCACATCGGCGCCCGTCCGGTGGCCGGGGTCCGGGCCCGTCCCGTCGTCGGGCATGTCGAGCTCGGCTCGGATCTCGGCGAGGCGGCGCGCCAGGGCGGGATCGGCGGCGCCGGCGGCCTCAACTCCCGTACGCAGACGGGCGAGTTGGCCCCACATGACGGCGCGCCCGTGCTCCAGCACCTCGACCGCGTACGCCACCCGGCCCTCCGCGATCGCGGCCGCGGCGGCCGCCGTCGACACCCCCTGCCAGCGGCTGAGCAGCCACCGCTGGTCGTCGCGGCGCAGCCCGATCCAGGCCATCTGCGGCAGGAGTTCGACGGCGGCGGCGTACCCCTCGACCGACAGCGGTCCTCCGGCGCCGAGTTCACCGAGCCCGACGGCGGCGGCCAGCCGGGTCTGCAACGGCGACGAGGAGTCGCCGACCGCCTCGCGCAGGCACTGCGCGGCCGCGTCGCGCTCGCCCGACGCGTCCAGTGCGCGGGCCCTGACCGTCAGACAGACGGCGTGCAGCGGGTGTCCCGGCCCGCGCGTCTCCACCAGCCGCTCCGCCAACTCCCGTGCCTCGTCGAGGTCTTGGCTATCTCCGTCGCGGTCGAATCGTTCGAGCAGCGCCACGACCGTGCCCGGGTCGGGCTCGCCGCGCCGCCCCTCCCCCACGGCCGCGGCCAGCGCCGCCGGGTCGCCCGTGGCGCGATAGCGGATCAGCTCCAGCTCGACGAGGCGGCCCCGCGCCCTGGCCGGATCCCAGCCGGACACCTGCCTGACCAGGTCGAGGGCCCGGTCGAGATCGGCCCGGTCCGCACGCAGCTCGTACCGGTCCTTGAGCGCCCAGGCCAGCGTCCGGCAGACGACGGACCGGTCGGTCAGCGTGAGCCAGAACCAGCGGGGCGGTTTCGCGGCGAGGGGGTCGAGGACGGCGATCGCCCGGTCGAGGTTGCCGGCCGCCCCGGTCCATTCGTAGCGGAGGATGAAGGCCCGCGCCACGTTCACCTCCACCGCGGGCCGCCCCAGCGCGAACATGAGCCGGTCCACCACGTGCCGCGGCGGAGCGTCGAGAGCCGCAGGGCCGTCGCGCAGCAGGTCGTCCAGCATGGTGTCGCTTCCCTGGTCCGTCAGCAGGTCGATGAACGCCTCCGCGCGCACCAGACCTGCCAGGGAATCGAGGTCGTGCCCGGCGTCCGTCCGGAACACCTCGGCCCGCCGCACCACGTCACGCAGCGCGTCCTGCCGTCCGGCACCGGGTCCCGAGGGGGCGGTCTTGGCCCGGACCAGGCGGAGCATCAGCACGATCGTCGGCAGCCCCCGCACGACGATCCACGGCAGGTACACCAGCAGGGTCACACCCAGCACGGCCCCGAGGGTGACACCGAGGAAGACCGCGGTCGGCGGATCCCCGAGAACGGCGACGATGACATCGCCCTTGGCCAGGTACGGCACGGCGAGCAGCAGCGCCCAGAACCCCAGGAGGACGGTGATGTCGAGCGGACGCCGCAGGCACGCACGCCAGGTGTACCCCACCAACTGACGGTGCCCGACGACCCAGTTGAGCGCGAGCACGAGGAACGCCAGGCAGCCCGCTCCCAGGAAGAGAAACATGTAGGGCATCAGCGGCGAGTCGGGCGCGTACCGGTGCACCTGCCCCGTGTCCAGGTCCAGCCAGCCGCCTCGGGCCGGATCGAAGAGTGCGTTGCGCCCGGCGTCGTACACGGACGTCTCATGCGGACCGGACCGGAAGACCCGGTGCCGCGCCACACCACGCCCCCACACCCCGCCGCCCACTGCGGCACCCACGGCCAGAACCCCAACAACCAGCTGCCGCTTCCCCGTTGCCACAGAAGGATGATACGGCCAGACGGCCTGAGCGCCGCGTTACCGAAGTCGGGAGGGACGAATCGGTCACACCGGGAACACCCGACCCGCCCCGCGCGGTTGCATCTGGCGGGGGCGTGGCACATTCACCGCGCGCCCGGACCAGACATGTTTCCGCAGGAGGACCTTTTCATGACCGAACGACCCTTGACGCTCATGGCCGTGCACGCCCACCCCGACGACGAGGCCACCAGCACCGGAGGGGTCCTCGCTCGGTACGCGGCGGAAGGCATCCGCACGGTTCTCGTGACCTGTACCGACGGCGGTTGCGGTGACGGGCCGGGAGGCGTCAAGCCCGGCGAGCCCGGGCACGATCCGGCGGCCGTCGTCAAGATGCGCCGCCAGGAGCTCGAGACGAGCTGCGAGGTCCTGAAGGTCAGCGACCTGGAGACGCTGGACTACGCCGACTCCGGGATGATCGGCTGGCCGAGCAACGAGGCCCCCGGATCCTTCTGGCAGACCCCTGTGGACGTGGGCGCCGCCCGCCTCGCGGAGCTCATGCGTCACTACCGCCCCGATGTGGTCGTCACCTATGACGAGAACGGTTTCTACGGCCACCCCGACCACATTCAGGCCCACCGCATCACCATGGCGGCGCTGGAGATGATCGACTTCACGCCGAAGGTGTACTGGACGACGATGCCCCACTCGGGGATGCAGCGGTTCGGCGAGATCATGCGCGAGTTCAATGAGGACATGCCGGAGCCGGACCCCGCCGAGGCCGCCGCGCTGGCCGACATCGGCCTCCCGGACGACGAGATCACCACGTGGGTGGACACCACCGCGTTCAGCGACCAGAAGTTCGACTCCCTGGCCGCGCACGCCAGCCAGGGCGAGAACATCTTCTTCCTCAAGATGGGCAAGGAGCGCTTCGGCGAGCTGATGGGCCTGGAGACCTTCGTCCGCGTCAGGGACACGACGGACGCGCCCATCCCCGAGAACGACCTCTTCGCCGGACTGCGCTGAGCTCCGCTCCGCTCGGGCACCGCACCGGCGCCCGACCGAACGCAGGCGTCAAGACAGTCCGAAGCGCTCGGCCAAGGTGCTCACATCGGTGGTTGTCGCGTTGCCTCCGCAGATCACCAGGCCGAGTTTGGCGCCCTCGCCGACGCGGGCCAGTACCTGGCGGGAAGCGGGCAGCAAGCAGCCGGCGGCGGGCTCGGCCCAGACCTTCGCATGGTTGGCCAGGTCGAGAGTGCCCTGGACGGCCTCGGCGTCGGTCACCGTGAGGACGTCGGTGAGCAGAGCCGAGACGTGCTCGTAGGTGAGTTGCGAGGCGCTGGGGGCGCTGAGCGTCGAAACGATCGAGGACAACGCGACCGGCGTCGGCCGTCCGGCGTCCAGGGCCGCCGACATGGCCTGGGCGCCTTCGGTCTCGACGCCCCAGACGCGGATTCCGCGACGACGTGCGCACATCGCGGTGGCGACACCGGAGGCCAACCCGCCGCCACCGATGCTGACGACCACGTCGGTGAGTTCCCCGGCGTCCTGCGCGAACTCCAGGCCGACCGTGCCCTGGGCGGCGATGACGACGGGGTCGTCGAAGGGATGGATCAGGGTGAGCCCCGAATCCCTGAGTTCGTCGACCAGGGCGAACGCGCCGTCCATGGTGTCGGCGATGTGGACGCTCGCCCCGGCGGACTCCGCGATGCCTCGGGCGCTGGCGGGAGCGGTTCGAGGCATCACGACGGTCGCCTTGACGTCCAGCATTCCCGCCATGACCGCCAGGGCGATGCCGTGGTTGCCTCCGCTGACCGTGACGACTCCGGCGGCGCGCTCGGTCCCGCTCAGCGTGAGCAGCCTCGCGGTGGCGCCTCGGGCCTTGAACGAGCCGGTGCGCTGCAGCAGTTCCAGCTTCGCGGTTGTCGGTGCGCCCAGCAGTTCGGACAACCCGGGACTCGGGACCGTCGGGGTCCGGACGACATACCTGGCGATCCGCTCGGCTTCAGCTTCCACGTCCGCGACAGTGATCAGCACATCCGTCTCCAGCACGATTCCGGCGGCACGGCCCTCGCAGCCGCACCGCATTACAGTGCTCGGTCCACGCAAGGGTGTCCAGTGGGCACCCTCAGCCGCCGGACCGCTCCACCACCTGCGGGTCCATGGCCACCCCCGCCGCGGGGCGGGATCCCGCCGCGTACAGGTCGCGGCGGAAGGACTCCCGGATCGTGTAAACCGCGATGAAGGTCAGGACGGAGAGCAGGAGGATGTAGGCGGAGACCGACCAGGACGAGCCCGTCGCGGCCAGCATCGCCGTCATCAGGAACGGGGCGAGGCCGCCGGCGAGCACCGAGGCGGTCTGGTAGCCGAGGGACGCGCCTGAGTAGCGCACCTCCGCGGGGAACATCTCGGCGTACAGGGCGGCCTGCGGCCCGTACATGGTGGCGTGGATCGTGAAGCCGATCAGCAGGGAGAGGAAGGTCAGCGGCGCCGATCCCGTGTCGATCAGCCAGAACAGGGGGAAGGCGAAGAGGCCCATGAGCGCCGCGCCGGTGAGATAGAGCTTGCGGCGGGACCAGCGGTCGGAGAGGGCACCGAAGAGCGGGATGGTGACGATCTGGGTGGCCCCGGCGCCGAGGACACAGAGCAGCGTGGTGGTGCGGGACAGTCCGGCGTGGGTGGTGCCGTAGTCGAGCATGCCGCTGATCAGGATGTAGAACGTGGCGTTCACGACGAAGAAGGCGCCTGCTGCCTGGAGGATGGCCCGCCAGTGGTGGCGTACGGCCTGGCGCAGTGGAGACTTACGGGTCCCGGCGGCGTGCTCGGCCTGCGCCGACTGGTCACGCATGGCCCGGAAGACCGGCGAGTCCTCGATCTTCAGTTGTACGTAGAGACCGACGGCGACCAGCGCGAGGCCGGTGACGAAGGGGATCCGCCAGCCCCAGCTGGTGAACGCCGCGTCGGACAGGTTCGCGGTCAGCAGGAGGAAGACGGCGTTCCCCGCGACCGCGCCGATGATGGCGCCGGTCTGGACGAGACTTCCGTAGAAGCCGCGGCGTTCCACGGGCGCGTGCTCGGTGAGGAGCAGCGCGGCGCCGCCCCACTGGGCGCCGACGCCGAGCCCCTGGATCAGGCGGAGGAACACGAGCAGCGCGGGCGCCCACATGCCGACGGTGTCGTACGTGGGGAGCACGCCGACGCCGAATGTCGCGACGCCCATCACGACGAGCGCGCCGACCAGTGGCGGTTTGCGCCCGAACCGGTCGCCGAGGTGTCCCGCGACGATCCCGCCGAGCGGCCGCGCGACGAAGCCCACGGCGAAGGTGGCGAAGGAGGCCAGGGTTCCGGCGGTGTCGCTGAAGGAGGGGAAGAAGAGGTCTCCGAGGACGAGCGCCGCGGCGGTGGCGTAGATGAGGAAGTCGAACCACTCCAGCGCCGTGGAGAGGACGGCCGCCCCCGCGAGTCGGCGCATTTCTTTGCCGTGCGTTCCGTTGCCTTGTGCTCCGTCGCCGTGCGTTCCGTCGCCCTGCACTCCGTTGCCGTGCGTTCCGCTGCTGCGCTCTCTGTTGCTGGTCACCGCTGTTCGCCTCCTGTCAGGAGTTGCTGGGCCCGTTCGCGGAGCGCGGCGGCCCGGATCTTGGTGCCGTTCGTGCCCGAGGTGGTGGGCATGCTGTCCAGTGCGTGGACGGCTGCCGGGACCTTGAAGCGGGCCAGGCCCTGCGCGCACCACTCCCGGAGCCCCTCGGGCGCGGTGGGCGTGTCGAGGACGACGAAGGCCACCGCCTGCGGGGCGCCGTCCGGGCCGCGCGCGCCGACGACCTTCGCGGTCCGTACGGCGGGGTGCGCGGCCAGCCGCTGCTCGATCTCCGCCGGGTCGACGAGGAAGCCCCGCAGCCGCAGTACGTCGCCCATCCGGCACACGTACTCGACGGCCCCGTCCTCGGCGAGCGTCGCCAGGTCCCCGGTGCGGAACCAGCCGTCGGCGGTGAAGGCACGCTCGGCGGCCTCCGGGTCACCCAGGTAGGCGTCGACCGTGTTCGGGCCGCGCAGCTGCAACTCACCCTGGGCGCCCGGCCGTACGGGTTCGTCCGTCTCCGGGTCGACGACCCGTACGGCGATGTCCGGTGACACCGGACGGCCGCCGCCGGTCCAGCGGCGCGGCGCGGGTTCACCGGGCGGCCAGCACAGGGCGAGGGCGAAGACCTCCGAGGAGCCGTACACACCGGAGGTGTGTGTGCCGAACTCTTTCCGCGCCCACGCCGCGATGTCACGGGTACGGCCGAGGAAGTCGGCCATGCCGAGCCAGCGCAGGCGGGAGAGGTCCCGCGGCTCGCGCCGCCAGGCGTCCATGAGCCGGGAGACCATGTCGTCGCCACCCACCAGATGGGTCGCCCCGTGCCGGGCGAGACCGGCGAGCGCCGTGTCCTCCTGGAAGACCGGTTCGAGCAGGCAGGCGGCGCCACCGGCGATCGCGGCCATGGCCGTGGTGAAGCCGAAGGTGCCGGAGAGCGGGAGGATGCACCCGACGACGTCCCCGTCCCCGATGCCGAGGGCCCGGGCGTCGGCCTCCGCGTGAGCGACGACGGCGGACTCGCGGTGCGCGGCGAGTTTGGGCCGGCCCGTGGAGCCGGAGGTGGTGAAGGCGACGGTGAGCTCGTCTCCGGTGTGCACGGGAACGGCTGTGGTGTGCACGGGCACGGCTGTGGTGTCTCCGGCCGTCCGGGGTGTCATGGCGCCGGCGCCCATGTCGTACGCGGAGGGGTCGGCCGGCGGGGCGCACCCCGGGCCCGGGACGACGGCGACCACGGGAGTGGGCGCGGTGGTGCGGGGCAGGGCGCGGCGGAGGATGCCGGCCAGGTCGAGGCCGTGGAAGTCGTGCGCGAGGGCGAGGACCTTCGGGTGGGCGCGGTCCAGTACGTGCACCAACTCGTCGACGTTGTAACGGGTGTTGACCCCGACGACATGCGCTCCGAGGCCGGCGGCGGCGAACTGCCACACCAGCGCGGACGACCAGTTCGGCAACCAGACGGCGACGCTGTCGTCCCGGCCGACACCGGCGTCGGCGAGGTCCGTACGGAGCCGGGCGGCGCGCTGCTGGAACTCCCGGCGGGTGACGGCCGTGCCCTCGGTGGAGCGGGGGTCGGGGCCGGGACCCGCGTCGATGGCGAGGACGGCGTCGGGGTCGCGGTCCACGAGTCCGGACAGGAGGTCGGTGAGCGTGGTCATCGGAGTCCTTTCACCTTGCGGTCGGCGAGACGGAGCCGGCGACGCGGTCCCCGGACAGCTGCCGCAGCCAGCCGTGGAGCAGCCGCGCGAAGCCGTCGATCTCCTCCATCGGGTAGTGGCCGACGCCCGGCAGCAGTACGTGCCGCCCGTGCGGCAGCGCCTGGGCCGTCCGCCGCACCTGTTCGGGGTCGAGCCACAAGTCGTCCTCGCCCGCGACCAGTTGGACCGGACAGCGCGCGGACCCGAGCGCGTCTCGTACGTCGTGCGTGCCCCAGCCGATGAGGTCGGCACTGGAGACGGCGGGGTCCTCGCGACGGTGCATGGTGGCGATGAGTTCGGCCGTGGCGGGCGGCGCGGCGGAGCCGACGACGGCGAGGGTACCCAGATAGGTCCGGTCGGAGCGGCTGGGCGCGGCCAGATCCTGTAGTTCACGGCGGAGCCCCGCCACGTTGACACGACCGGGACCGGCTTCGGCCGCCAGGACGACGGCGCCGGCCGGCTCGTCCCCCGCCCGCACCGCCAGGTCGAGGGCGATCTTGCCACCGATGGAGCACCCGACGACGTAAGGACGCTCCAACTTAAGGGCGGACATGAGGAGTTGGCACCAGTCCGCGTACTGGGACAGGTCCTCGACCGGGCCGGAGGGGGCGGGCTCGGACCTGCCGTGCCCCGGGAGATCCGGGACGATCACGCGGTAGCCGAGCGCGGCGAGCTCCTCGCTGGTGCGGCGCCACTGCACACCGCTCTGCCCGGCCGTGTGCAGACAGAGCACCGCCGGCGCCTCGTCGGCGTACACCTCCTCTACGTAGCCGAGCGCCCCGCCGATCTCCAGGTAGCGGGCCTCGTGCCGGATGCGGGTCATGCGTGCGCCTCCTCGGCCAGTGCCCGTGCCGCGTCCGTGATGAGATGCAGGACCTTGGTCAGGCGCAGGTACTCGTATGCGTCACCGGTGGCGTGGAACTGTCCGCGCATCATGCGCGCGACGAGGTCGTTGTGTTCCCCGGTGAGCAGTTCGGTCCAGGTCAGCTCGTCGGCGACGAGGGTGAAGGTCGGCCCGTGCGGGGTGCGGCGGGCGACGTCGATGATGCGGCCGAGGTAGACGCGCAGCTGCACCTCGTTGTCTCCCGAGCGGAGCCCGATGGTGCCGTCCCACGTGGCGGTGGCCGCCGTGAACCGCTCGTCCTGGGCAAGGAGTTCGGAGATATTGCTCCCCCACTCCACGGTTCCGGGGGCGAGTGCGGCCGGGTCGGGCCCGGCGCCACGGGCGCGGACAAGGACCGCGCTGGTGCCCTCCTGGACGCGCTCGCCCCGCTGGTTCTCGAGGATCACGTGCCGGTGGACCACACCCTGGTGCGGATCGGACGTGCGGCGGCAGCGGGTGATGGTGAGCGTGCACTGGAGGGTGTCGCCAACGTACGAGGGCTTCAGGTAGCGCCAGTTGGTGTCGAGCAGGGCGATGACGGACTCCCCCGCGAGGCCCATGTCGTGGAGGAACCCGAGGAAGGCCGCGATGCCGAACGGCCCGTGCAGGACCGGCCGTCCGAAGCGGGTCCGCGCCGCCCACTCGGGGTCGGTGTGCAACGGGTGCCGGTCACCGCTGAGTTCGGTGAACGCGGCCAGGTCGTCGGCGGTGATCCGGCGTGTACTGCTGGTCCAGCGCTGCCCGGGGCGGAAGTCCTCGAAGTACAGGGACTGTGTACGGACCGTCGTTCGCGATGCCGCCATGCGACTCCATTCCTCATCCACCCCGACAAGAACGAACGTTCATGCGTAGACGTTCATGCGTAGAAAAGCAGCGCACAAGTGCGCCCGTCAATAGGCGCGTTGACCATGGCCCGAGAGACCCGTAGCCTCCCCGCATGAACGATCGTTCTCCCGTGCCGGACCTCATGCCGGACCTCGTGCCGGACCTGATCGGCGACTCCGGTCGGGGCAATGAGGCGGCCATCCTCCGCGCCGCCCTGCGGCTGTACGCGGAGCGCGGCTTCAACGGCGCCTCGATGCGGGACATCGCCCGCGCCGCGGGCACCAGCCTGTCCAACCTCTACAACTACTTCCCCTCGAAGGCCCGCCTGCTCGCGGAGCTCCTCAACCGCGCCAACGCGCTGCTGTCCGCGCAGGTGTCATCGGCGGTGCACACTGCGGGCGAGGGCGTGGCCGAGCAACTGGGCGCGGCGGTACGCGCGTACGTGAGCTTCGTGGCGGACTACCAGACCGCCATGCTCATCGCGCTGAGCGAGGTGCGTCACCTGGAGGGCGAGGAACGCACCCAGGTGGTCGCCGAACGCGACCGCAACCAGGAGATCTTCGAGGACCTCGTCGCCGCGGGCGCCGCGTCGGGCGTCTTCACCACCCCGTACCCGCAGGACGCGGCGCGCAGCATCCTCGCGATGTGCTCCACGATCGCGACGTGGTACCACCCGGAGGGGCGGCTGACCAAGCAGGACCTGTGCGACCAGCACGCCCGCTATGCCTTGGCGCTCCTGGAGGGCCGGGTCGACGGCCGCTGAACCAGGTACGGGTACCCGTCAGAGCCAGTCCCCGTCGCTCACGGAGCCGAGGCCGACACCGGACAGGCGTCGGTGCAGGGCCACCGCCTGGCCCTCGGTCAGGGACGCGACGTGGTCCGCGGCGGCGCGCAGTGGGTCACCGTGGAGGTCGAGTTCCTCGGCCCTGTCGGTGGGCAGCAGGTGCGGGGATTCGTGGGTCCAGCGCAGCAGTTGGGAGACGATGCGGCGCTTGCCGTGCTGCTGGGTGGCCAGGGCCGGGCGGTCGATGACGTAGCACCAGACCAGTTCCTTGAGCAGCTCGCAGGCCGTCCGACGTTCGGCGGGGACGACGAGGCGGGCGCCGAAGCGAATCGCGGCCGCGCCGCCGACCTGTAGGTCTATGTCGCGGGTGAAGTGGTCGATCAGCTTGGCGGTGCGGGCGTTGAGGGCGACGTCGTCCTCGTGGCGGCCACCGAAGGGCTTCGCGATCGACAGTGCCTTGGCGGTGTCGGCCAGGATGTGTACCGCCTCGTCGCGGTCGAAGCCGACGCCCGCGCGGTGGCGCTTGGCCGCCACGTAGTCCAGGAAGCGCTGCGTCTCACGCTCGGTGTCACCGCCCGCGGCCCCGGGCGTCGGGAACAGCGCGGCCAGCGGGATCAGCCCGGCGCGGTAGAAGTCCTCCACGTCATGGCAGGCGTAGGTGACATCGTCGGCCCAGTCCATCAGCTGCTCCTCGACCGGCACCGCGTCGTCGTCACGGCCCGCCCGCACCCACCTGAACGCCTCCCGGTCGACCGCGTAGACACCCCATTTCGCATGCCGCGCCGGGTCGACGTCGCGCGGGGCACGCTCCCACGGGTACTTCGTCGCCGCGTCCAGGCAGGCCCGTGACAGGTGCAGGCCGCGATGGCCCGGG
This sequence comes from Streptomyces endophyticus, assembly GCF_035798155.1. Classification (NCBI taxonomy): domain Bacteria; kingdom Bacillati; phylum Actinomycetota; class Actinomycetes; order Kitasatosporales; family Streptomycetaceae; genus Streptomyces; species Streptomyces endophyticus. The sequence continues at coordinate 107,962 of NZ_JAOZYC010000035.1, forward strand.
TATTTGTGGGCGGCGAGGAAGGTGAGGATGTGGAGGGTCTGGGCGTTGCCCTCGAAGCTGTCGAGGACGCCGTGTCCGGCGTGCAGCTCGTCCATCGTCGCGCGCAGCGCGGTCTCTCCGGCGTGGCCGAACGGCGGGTGCCCGATGTCGTGCGCCATGCAGGCGGCCTCGACGAGGGCCGGATTCGGGCCGCCGTAGCGCCGCTCCAGGCGTTCGGCCATCCGGCGCCCCAGCTGCGCGACCTTCATCGAGTGGGTGAGCCGCGTGTGGTACGCGCCGAGTTCGCTGCTGGCGACGACCTGGCTCTTGCCCGCGAGGGCACGCCACTGCGTCGAGTACAGGATGCGGTCCACGTCGTGCTCGAACCCCGACCGCTGTCCGTCGTCGGCGACGCGTCGGCGCAGCGAGTGCTGCTCCAGGTCCTCATCGGTGTAGTCGGCAGGTCGCATGGGCGCGATGGTACTTGCACCGAACGCCGGGACGTCTGTGACCGGTTCAGCACCCCGCCGTGGTCGGCGCCTTTCCGCGACGGCGGACAATGAACCCTCCAGGACCGCTACGGGAACGATCCGCCGGACAGAGCCCCAGGAGGGGAAGCGTGACCGAGAGCAGCAACACCCGATCCGCCGCCAGTGAAGCGCAAGAGGAACCGCAGAGCCGACTGCGGCGCCTGATGCGCTACATCCCCCTGATCGCCCCCGTCCTGCTGTGGACCGTGCCGTGCTGGGTCCTCCTGCACACCGGCCAGCGCTGGCCGCTCCCCGTCACCCTGATCGGCACCGCACTGTTCGTCCTCGGTCTGATCGGGATGCCACTCGCGATGATGCGCGGCCACGGCCGGCGCCAGCGGGACCGGGCGGCGATCGTCGGTGACACGCTGCTGGGCGGTATCTGGGTCCTGTTCACGTGGTCCGTGCTGCTCGGCGTCCTGCTGCGGCTCGCCCTGACCGTGGCCGGTGTCGGAGACGGAGAGGGCCGGGCGCGCATCGTCACCTGGACCGTCCTCGGTGTGTCCGCCGTGCTGCTCGTCTGGGGGTACGCCGAGGCGCGCCGCGTGCCGCGGGTGCGGCGACTCGACGTACAACTCCCGCGTCTGGGAGCCGGGTTGGACGGCACCCGGGTCGTCCTGATCACCGACACCCACTACGGTCCGCTCGACCGCGCCCGCTGGTCGCAGCGGCTCTGCGAGACGGTGAACACCCTGGAGGCCGACCTGGTCTGCCACACCGGCGACATCGCGGACGGCACGGCCGAACGCCGCCGCGCCCAGGCCATCCCCTTGGGCACGGTGCAGGCGACTCGGGCCCGTGTCTACGTCACCGGAAACCACGAGTACTACAGCGAGGCCCAGGGGTGGGTCGATCTGATGGACGAGCTGGGCTGGGAGCCGCTGCGCAACCGCCATCTGCTGCTGGAACGCGGTGGTGACACCCTCGTGGTCGCGGGTGTCGACGATGTCACCGCCGAGTCCTCCGGTCTCGCGGGCCACCGTGCCCACCTCGAAGGGGCCCTCGACGGCGCCGACCCCGGCCTCCCCGTCCTCCTCCTCGCCCACCAGCCCAAGTTCGTCGACCGCGCGGCGGCCCACGGCGTCGACCTCCAACTCTCCGGCCACACCCACGGCGGCCAGATCTGGCCCTTCCACCACCTGGTCCGCCTCGACCAGCCGGCCCTCGCCGGCCTCAGCCACCACGGCCCGCGCACCCTGCTCTACACCAGCCGCGGCGCCGGCTTCTGGGGCCCGCCCTTCCGCGTCTTCGCCCCGAGCGAGATCACGCTGCTGGTGCTGCGGTCGCCACAGGGGCCCACCGGGTCGTAGTACCGAGGGATACGCGGGTCAAATCCCGGAAGGGCAAAGGAAAAGAAGGGGTCAAGCGTGCGGGTGCACCCCAACCCGAGGCGCGGGCACGGGGAGTGGGGAGTTAGCCTGGATCTTGGTTGTCCGGGGCAACCAATGTTCCCGGGCGGGTGCCACTTGTGCCGGGCGCGGTGTCATGCGCCGACGGCTCCGGACCGCCTCCCCCACGCCCAACACAGCACTACCACCGGCGCGTACGAAGACAGGCGGGCCGGTGGCCCCAGGAGGACCATCCATGCCTGCAGAGGCATCCGCACCCACCCCCACCCCCGCAACACCGCACACGCCCAAGGGCACTTCGGACGACTCCGCGATATCTGACGCGGCGTCCGAGACGTCGGAACCCTTCCGCACCTTCGTCGAGGACAACCTCGACGCGCTGGCGGCCCACCCTGACCGCGAGGTCCTGGTCCACGAGGACCACCGGCTGACGGCAGGTCAATTCCGGGCGCTGGTGTACCGCATGGCCCGCGCCATCGCCGCTCAAGGCGTCACGCGCGACGCGACCGTCACCCTGCTCAGTGGCAATCTGCCCGAGACCGTCGCGGCGCGTTACGCCGCCAATCTCGTGGGCTGCCGGGTCAACCACCTCTACAACAAGCTGTCGGCCGATGTGCAGGCGGCGATCGTTCAGGACGTCGAGACCCAGGTACTGATCGTCGACCCGCACTACGCGGACCGCGCCACGGAGATCACCGACAGCGCGCCCGTACGGCACGTTCTCGTGCTGGGCGAGTCCAAGCGTGAGATCGGTCAGGATCTGCTGGCGCTCGCGGCCGAGCAGCCCGACGAGCCGTTCGTGTCCCGCGCCCGCCCCGACGACATCTGCACCATCCGGCACACCGGCGGTACGACGGGCCACCCCAAGGGCATCGTCACCACCTTCGAACAGGTCAACCGGATGCGCCGGATGGTGGATCAAGCGCGCCCCGCGGAGCGGGAGTTGCCCCGGCAGCTCGCGTGCACCACCCTCGCGCACGCCGCGGGCATGCTGGCGGACGGTGTCATCCAGGCCGGCGGCACCGTCGTCCTGCACGACGACTTCGACGCGGGCGAGGTGCTCGCCACCATCGAGCGCGAGCGCATCACGCACCTGTTCCTGCTGCCGCCCCTGGTGTACCAACTCCTCGACCACTCCGACTCCGAGCGCCGCGACCTGAGCAGCCTGCTCGGCCTGACGTACGGCGGTTGCCAGGCGTCGCCCGCGCGGATCGCGGACGCCGTGCGCCGCTTCGGGCCCGTACTCCTGCAGTTCTACGGGCAGAACGAGGCGGGCGGCATCAGCGTGCTCACCCCCGAGGACCACGACCTGGACCGGCCCGAGCGGATGCGCTCCGCGGGCAAGGTGCTGCCGAGCGTGGAGGTCGCCATCCGCGACACCGACGGCAGGGACCTGCCGGTCGGCGAGCTGGGCGAGATCTGCATCCGGTCCGAGGGCACGATGACGGGCTACTGGAAGCAGCCGGAGCTGACCGCGGAGGTGCTGCGCGACGGCTGGCTGCACACCGGTGACATCGGCTTCCTCGACGACGAGAACTACATCACCGTCGTCGACCGGCTCAAGGACATGATCGTGGTCGTCGGCGGCCATGTGTACACCACCGAGCTGGAGGACCTGCTCAACTCGCACCCGAAGGTGCTGCAGAGCGCGGTCTTCGGCGTCCGGGACGCCGACCGCATGGAGCAGGTGCACGCCGCGGTCGTGGCCGCACCGGGCGCCCCGGTGGAGGCGGAGGAGCTGCGGGCCGCGGTACGCGGACAGCGCGGCCCGATGTACGAACCGGCCCACATCACCTTCGTCGACGCGCTGCCGCTCACGGACGCGGGCAAGCCGGACAAGAAGCTGCTGCGCAAGCGGGCGGAGGAGCGGGCCTAGCCGTACCGGGGGCCGGGCAGCCGGGTGGGGGCGGTTGAGGTCCGGGGCGGGTGGTCCGGCGACGGTGTCGCGGAGTCGCGCGAGCGGGGGCGGGGGTGGGGGTCGGAGCGGGTGTCGGTCGGCTGCACGGAAGTCGACGGGCGCGAGCCGCCCCCGCTTCCGCTCCCCGGAGCGCCGAGGAGATTGCCCGTCACCTGGACCGCGGCGCCGCAGACGAGCAGCGCCACGGCCAGCGCGGTGAGTCCGGCGGAGGCGCGCTGCGGCCGGGACACCGTGTAACGCGGTTCGATGTCCATCATCAGTCCACGTACTCCTGGGCGACCTCGACGTAGTTGAAGCCCCTGACATCGGTGGCGATCTGCATCTGCCCGGTCTTCGACGAGGCGATGAGGGTGTTGAGCAGGCCGGTGATCGCTCCGCTCAGCGCCGACTCGGTGTCCGAACCGTCGGCGATGAACAGCGCTTTGGTGGCCACCTGCTCCAGCACGTCGCGCATCGCGCCGCCGAAGCCGTACGCGATCACGTGCGGGTGGCGCGGCCAGTCCCTGTCCACGAGCTTGCGGAAGGAGTCCTGCCAGTGCGCGTCGGTCGGACTGCCGTCGGTCAGGAAGAAGATCGTCGGCCGTAGCACGTCGAGGTTCTGCGTCCTCAGGCTGCTGACGTCCTGTTCGATGCATTCCCGCACCCGGTCGAAGGTCTTGCCGTAGTCCGTGCGCCCGCCGCAGATCACCTCGGGCATGGCCGGAACCTGCTCCATGTCCGACATCGGGATCACCACATGCACATCGGTGGAGAAGGCGACCACGCAGACCCGGGCGAACTCCGAGACGCGGGGATTGGTCGCCAGGTTGTAGTGCAGACGGGAGAGGGTCGCGTTGAGTACGGCCTCGTGCGGCTTCATCGACGAGGACGCGTCGATCACCACGTAGGTCGGCAGGCAGAGTGACATGGTGCACCTCTGAGTCAGTGGTTGGAGGCGATGACGAACAGCAGGACCAAGGCGATGAGGACGACGAGAATCCAGCCGGCCTGGGTGACGGTGTCCGGCGTCTTGGCGGGCGTCGACTCGGGTTCCTTGACGGGCTCTTGGGCTCCGGCGGAGGACTTCGGAGTCGGCTTCTGGGGCTGCGGTTTCGGCTGCGGGGGCAGTGGGGGCAGCGCGCTGCGGGTAGGACGTGGCGCGACCCTGACGTAGGGGCCGCTGTTCAGCGCCTGGTTCAACTGGGCGGCCGAGGGCCGTCGTTCGCGGTCGGTCGCGAACAGCATGTCGAGCAGTACCTCGGAGACGGTGGGCTGGTTCGGCCAGGGGGACGCGGCGACGGTGTGAAAGGTGTGCGCGTCACGCTGGCCCGTCATGCACTTGGCGACGAGCAGTCCGAGCCGGTAGCGGTCGGTGTACTCGTCCGCGTCGGTGCCCGGTGGTGTGAGTGGGTCGGCCCAGTTCGGCTGGTGGATGTCGGGCATCTTCTTGGGCTGACATCCGTCGACGTCGATGAGATAGACGGAGCGCTGGGACGGGCTCCAGAAGGCGTTGGAGAACGACCAGTCCGAATAGACCAGGCCAAGGCCCTCCAAGATCGCGGCGAGCCGCGTCAGTTGGCGACAGGCGGCCAGCCTGCCCTCGGCTCCTGGCGCCGGCAGCCCGATGCCCCGGATCGACTTGTCGGACTTCGCCAGCCAGTCGATCTCCACGAAACGGCGCTCGCTGAACCCCCCGCGCCGCAGCTCACCGCGGAACTGCTCGGGCGCCATCGGGATCACGCAGCCCACGGCCGGGTTGCCCGGCCCCTCGATCCGGGCCGCGGGCCAGCACGTGCCGGCGTACAGGAGCGCACGATCCGCCTCCGGGAGCGTGCCCGGAGCCGAGATCAGCAGGTCGAGCCGGCGGGCGTCCTCAGGGTGCTGGTCAGGCCGGTAGAGCTTGGCCAGCCAGCCCGGATGGTCCGTCAGCGGCCGTACGGCGACGGCCTGGCCGTTGTGCTCGGAGATGGGTTCGGCGAACGGGCCGAGATCGCTGACGCTCACGGTCCGCGGCAGGACCCAGCCCCGCGGATCCGCCGTCGAGCCGCCGGCTCCGTCGTCCGCGCCGTCGACGAGAGAGGGTTCTGTCATGCCCGGCCACCGTTCCAGATCACGACCGCGGTGCGGTCGTCGAGGCATTGCGGTGCGTCGAAGCCGACGTCGGCGGTGAACCGGGTGGCCGGAACCGGCGAGCGCCAGGAGTTCGCGAAGTACTCGTTGATGTTGCCCGCCTGGTCCGCCCACGCGTCGCCGATGCCGTCCGTGACCAGGGCGAGGGCGGCGCCGGGAGCCAGCATGACGTAGTCGTCCCTGGCCAGTTGCGGTGTGTCCGGCAGCCGCCCGGCGACCTCGTTCGAGACCACCGCGGCCGCGCGGTCCTTGGCCTCTCCGCCGGAGAACCGCCACAGCGCGTCACGCGGGTCGAGCGTCCAGGCCGAACTGTCTCCGAGCCATCCGACCCAAGCGCGCGCGACGCCGTTCGCATCGGGCTCGGCGAGCACCGCGGTGATCAGCACGGTGGCCAGGTGCGAGGTGTCGACGCCGCGGCCGGTCGCCTGCGCGGCGACCGCGTCCGCGATCCGCCCGTACAGCTCCTTGACGTCGAGCCCGTCGAAACCCACCGTCCCGAGCTGCTCGCGCAGCAGGGTGACGGCCTGGCTGGAGGCCGTGGTGGCCCCGGCGTCGGACCGGGCCGCGCTGGACAGGCCGTCGGCCACCGCCACGATCGCGTGCCGGCTGTCCCGGCTCCGCCCGATCCGGTACGAGTCCTGGCGCGGTTCGGCGGGTTGGGCGCAGCGGTGGCCTGGTCCGATGACGGAGGCCGCGCGGAGGGTGAAGGCTCCGACCGTGGCTTCGTCGGCGGCGATCCCGTTCTGCACGGTGCGCTCCGGCAGCAGCCAGGGGTAGCCCTGGGCCCGGGCGCCGTCGCCGAAGCGGGGCACACCCAGGTCGGTCGGCCGTTCACGCAGGAACGGCCGGGGTTTGGGGGCCTGGGCCGGAGGCTGCGGCGCCGCCGGTCCGGTGACGTAGCGGCAGATCGTAGGCGCCGTGCCGGGCTTGGGTTCCGGTGCGAGCCGGTCCCGCTGCCCTGGCGATGTCGCGGCGGAGTCGAACCCCAGCGCGGCCGCCGCGCCGACGACACCCACTGCCGCGAGGGCGAACACGTCCACCAGGGGGCCGTACCGGTGATGCGGCGTGCTGATCTCGACGAAGGCCCCGATGACGACGGCCACGAACAGCGCCGCCCGCCACCGCCCGCCCATGGGACCGTCCCGCCGGCCGTAGTCCCGGCTCACGGCCGTTCCCCGCCGTCGTGGGATCGCGGTCCGGAGGCGAAGTGCTGAGTGCCGTGCTGCACCGCGAACACCTCACCCGAGTTGGTGGCTGAATTGACCTGGATCACGGTGTCCGGCCTTTCTGGAGTGCGCAGCGATGCCAGGGCCATGACGTCCTGGGCGAGCTCCGGAGTGCGGTCGAGCAGCTGGGCCAGGGCCTCGGTCCAGTAGTCCACGGCACCGGCTTCGACCGCTCCCCTCGTGGCGGTCGACTGCCGGTCGAGCGCGACGGACAGCTCGTTGTGGCGGCTGCCGCGAGCCCGCGCGAGGACGCTGCTCATCCGCCTCTTCGCCTCCTGCCAGAGGTCGGTGCCCATGGCGGAGACCAGAGCGGTGGCGCCGCTCGCGGCCAGCGCGGTGAGTTCCTCGTTCATCGGCGCGTTTCAACCCCGGTCGTTGTGGCGGATGTACTGGTTGCCCCGGTGCACGGCGAAGGCCGTGCCGTTTCCCGTGGCCCGGACGAGTTGCTCCACGGCCCGCGGTGCGGACGGTGCGGGCTGTGCGGGCTGTGCGGGCTGTGCGGGCTGCTCACCGGAGCCGGGGTCCCGGCCGGAACCGGAGTCCTGGCCGGAACCGGCCCGCGGCCCGATCGGGCTGCCCGGATACCAGAGCCAGGCCCGCGCGGCGTACTCCTTGACCCGGACGTCGGCCGCGGTGAACGCGTCGGCCTCGAGCCCCTCATAGCCGTGCCCGACGGTTTCCTCGTAGAAGTGCTGCGAGAGGATCGCGGCCAGTGGGGTGCCGCCGGTGCCGGCCAGGGTCGCGTGCCGGAGCGGGGCCGAGTCGAGCAGCCGTGCCAACGCCTCGAAGGGCGCGCCGGATGCGGTGCCGTCCGGATCGAACCGGATCTCGCCCGCGTGCACCGCGGCCCGCACCCGCAGCCGGGTGTCCGCGCCGGCCTCGCGGTTGTGCGCACGGATCCGTGACTGCAGCTCCGGGAGCAGCGGAAACAGCAGTCCCGCCTTGGGCAGTCCGGCCGGGGCGACGAGCAGGCTGCCGTCGCCGGTGTCGACGCGGGTGAAGTCCCGTACGTCCAGTGCGGCCGCGCCCAGGGCCTCGGCCAGTGCGGAACGCAACGCGCTGCGGATCTCCTGCAGCCGCCGCTCGCCGCGGCCCGCGGAACGCGCGATGTCGCATGCCAGCAGGGCTCGGTATTCGTATCTCGGCATCCCTGTTCCTCCGCGATCACAGCGAACTCGGGCGACTCGAGGTCGAGTTGCCGTCGTCCGGGGCGTCCGGGCCGTCCGGTGTGGACAAGATGATTGACGAGACCGTAGAGGAGGGGTCCCCGAGCAGAACGGCTACTAATACGGCTTGTGCCGCTTCGGCTGCACGAGGAAGAGAGGTGGGGCGATGGGCGCCACACGTGTTCGCGGGGCCGGGGCCTACTGGCCGCCCGCCGGACTGCTCGGCCGCGTCGACGAGGCCGACCGCGCGATCCTCATGGGACTCGGCCACGGCGTGGCCTACCCGGCCGGCCAGATCACCATCCGCGAGGCCGACACCTCGGACTTCGCGCTGCTCCTGCTCGGCGGCATGGTGAAGGTCACCGCGCTCGCACAGGACGGCCGCGAGGCGCTGCTGGCCGTGCGGATGGCCGGGGACCTGGTCGGGGAGTTCGCCGGGATCGACGGTCGGCCGCGCGTCGGCACCGTGACCGCGTGCGGCAGGGTGCTCGCCCGCTACATACTCCGTTCCGAGCTGCTGGAGTGCGCCGAACGGCACCCCGCCATCGGACTCGCGCTCAGCGCGAGCGTGGTGGCCAAGCTGCGCACGGCGACCGGCCGCATCGTCGACTTCACCGGTTGCGATGTGCTCGGACGGCTGGCCAGGATCCTGCACCACCTGGCCGTCATCTACGGGCCTCCCGGCCGGCACATGGCCCAACTCCCGTTCTCACAGCCGGAGATGGCCACCCTGGTCGGCGCGGCGGAGTCGTCGATCCACAAGGCCCTGCGGGCGCTGCGGGAGTCCGGCGCGGTCATGACCGGCTACCGCAGGATCACGATCCTCGACCTGGATCACCTCGCCCGGATCGCCGTCGCGGCCGGGCCCGACTGATCACCGGCGATCTCGCCGAACACGTAAAAGCACCGGGTTCGTACGACGGGTCGGCGCCAGCCTGCCCAAGTACCAAGACCCAGGCGTGGGAGAGAACGAGGGAAACAGATGTCACAGAACAACGGCGCTCCGGACGGCTCCGGGGGGATCCGGACCGGCGATGTGTCCGGCACGGTGGTCATCGGCAACAACAACACCGTGAGCATCCTGGAGGGAACACCGCCGGATCCGGTCAAACGCCCGTCGATCTCCCAACTGCCGCGGTCCGCCGCCGAGCCGCTGATCGGCCGGGACCGGGACGTCCAGGTGCTGCAAGAGGCCACAGAGGCACACCAGTTGGTGCAGGTCTGGGGCGCGTCCGGGGTCGGCAAGAGTGCGCTCCTGCGCCACCTCGCGTGCACGATGGCACGGGTGCCGGACGGCGCGGCGAATCCGGACGGCGCCGCCTACATCGAGGCCGGCGGACGCACCGCCGATGACATCGCGCAGGCGATCTTCGACATCAGCTTCGACGCGCCGAACTACAAACCGTCGTGGGAAGTGCTCAAGGAGCATCTGAAGACCCTGCGGCTACGGATCTACCTGGACGACGCGGGGCTCGACGACAAGGAGCTGCGCCGGCTCTTCGACATGGCCGAGCGGTCCACCTTCGTCTTCACCTCGCAGCAGCGGTGCGCGCTCGACGGTGTGCACGCGATCCAGCTCAAGGGCCTGGGGGCCTCGGCGGCGGTGGAACTGGTGGCGGCGCTGCTCTCCCGCGAGCTACGGCCCGATGAAGTGCCGATCGTCGGCGCGCTGTGCGCACAGGTGGACGGCAACCCGCTCCGGCTGCGGCGCATCGCCTTGTCGGCCGCGACCGGCAGGGGCCGGCTGCCGGGCATCGCCGAGCTCCCCGAATTGCTTCCCGCGCTGCTGAACAAGCTCGGGCCGCAGGAGCGCGATCTGCTGTGCCTGCTCGGTTCGCTGTCCGGCGCCGAGCTGGCTCCCCGGCATCTCAATGATCTGCTGGAGCGGACGGACGCCGCCGCGCTCGCCGACGGCCTGGTGCGACACGGTCTGCTGCTCGCCTCGGAGACCGGCTACAGCTGTCCCCCGGATGTCGCCGAGTGCGTGCTGGACATGCGCCGGACGGAGTTTCCCGCCGATCGGCTCTGCCGGACGCTCACCGCGTGGGTGGAGGCGCGGGACACCACCGCGGACGATGTCGCGGTGCACTTCCAGGCGCTGGACGTCGCGGTGCTGCGAGCGGAGCGGAGCGGACATGCGCAGCTCGGCTCGGCGCTGGCCCGCGCCGCCTCGCCGAAGCTGGCGCTGTCCCGGCAGTTCGACGCGTGGGGCAGCCTGCTCGGAGTCGGCTGGGCGGCGGCGAGGAGCGCGGGGGTCAGGGAGGACGAGGAGTTCTTCCTGCACGAGGCCCGCACCCGGCGGAAGGCGCTCGGGCGGGGCGCGATGACGGCGGCCCTGGCGCTAGAGGCGGGGGTGCTGTTTCGCGAACTCACCGTTCTGCACGCGCAGTCGGCGGCCCAGCACGCGGCCGGCGCGGCATCGACCGGCGCACTGCCGCACTCGGCCGCCGCCGCGCACGGCGCGGTCCACTCGGTCACCTCCACGCACGGCGCGGTCCACACGACGGCGGCCGTCCCGCACTCGGCCGCCGCCACATCCGCCGCCTCGGCTCCCGGGCACACAGCCGCGACCGCCCACGGGGCGACGAGGCCGGTGGTCGACCTGTCCTCGCAGGCCGCACAGCCGCACGTCGCCGCCCAAGGAGCCGGTACACATTCGGCCGCCGCACACTCGGCCGCCGCACCGACACCACCACGGATCGACCTCTCGGGGGCGCACTCTTCCGCCGCCCACCCGACGCCCGCCGCGACCACGTCCGCGACGAGCACGGGCCACTCGGCGACCGCCGCGGCCGGTGCGGCGGGCGTCAAGGGCGGAATGTCGGCACTCGCCGTCGCCTGCACGATCGGCATCGCGGCCGTACTGGGCGTGGGTGCCATCGTCTACGCGAACGAGCAGCCGAACCCGTCTCCAGCGGCCGGGGCGAGCTCGGTCAGTACGCCAGACCTGAGCGACGACACCGTTCCCGCCGACGACACCGTGCCCGACGAGGCCACCTCGCCCAGTGTCGACCCCGTGTGCGCGACCGTGATCCCCGAGCTGTCGTCGGACCTCCAGCAGTACTCCACCGACGCCGCCATCGCGTCCGACTCGATCGACTCGTACAACAGCGCCATGGACTCCTACAACTCCGGCGCCTCGTCCACGCCTCCCGACGACAGCACGATCCGCTCCCAGGTCGGCACCGTCATCAGCGACCTCCAGTCCGTCGAGTCCACGTTGCAGGGGGCCATCTCGCAGGCCGAGGACAGCTCCGTGGAGTCGGACCTCGACGACATGCTGACCGCCACTCAGGAGCTGGAGAGCATGTACCGGTCGTACGAGAGCGACCCGGAGAACTCCCAGGTCGACCCGTCGGGTCAGGCCGCGGCGATGAACTCGGCGTCGGACAGCCTGCAGAGCGACTGCGGCGCGTGACCCACCGTGCCGGACCAACAAGAAGGGCGGGCCATGCCCGAGAAATCCACCCACGGAGACATCCACACCGGGGACGTCTCCGGCACCTTCATCGTCGGCGACAACAACCACATGACGACCACGACGCATCCTGCTGAGCAACCCCGGCCCCGGCAGGAACAGCGGAACGCGGCGGAGGACCAGGCAGCCGCCTTCGCGGTCCAGCACGGCGACATGCACGTCACGTACAACGCCGCCGCACCCGAGGCGGAAGCTTCCGAGGGGGAAGACTGAGAAACGTCACGTGCCCCGGCCGACGACCGGCCGGGGCACGTACGCAGCGATCCGCTCGGACCATTAGTCCTTGTAGTCCTTGTCGGCCAGCAACTCCAGGTCCTGAGCACTCAGCGTCGCCGTCTTCAGCAGTTCCCTGATCAGGTTGACACTGAGCGTCGAGCCGACCGGCTCGCCGACCTCGTCGCGCAGCAGTCCGCGCACGCCACGGCGGTGCAACCGGTCGCGCACGTCCTCGACCGTGTTCGCAACCGACTTGTGGGTCCAGGACTTGGTCACGTACGGGGAGGAGTTGGCGAGACGGGCCGTGTCCTCCCAGGCCAGCGGGAGCGGGAAGGCGTCGTGGCCCTCCAGGTAGCGCCGAGCGAGCGCGGTGAGCACCAGCCGCTCCTGCGGGGAGAGTTCGTAGACCGTCTCGGGATCCACGGTCTCCGCACCGCTCGTGGAGCGAGGGTTCCGGTCGTCCTCGTCCACGACGCGGACCTCCACCAGATGGGAACGCCGTTTGGACGAGTTGATCACCAGCGGGGTGTACCCGGACTCGATGAGCCGCTTGTGGCCGTTCAGTATCAGCACGCCGTCGGGCAGTTCGATCGGCAGATTGCCGGTGTTGACCAGCCACCAGTCGCCGTCCGTGGCCGTGCAGGTGAACACGCCGTGCCGACGGCTGACGGTCGGGTCGTCGATGCCGACCGGCACATGCACGTCCTCGCGGTCCCGCCCGAACAGCAGCGTGTACCGGCGCGGCGGCACGGCGTAGCCGCCTTCAGGACCCAGTACGAAGATCGTCCCCGGCGGAGCCGCCGGCACCCTGTCGGCGGGACTGCCCGGCGGCAGCATCTGGGGTGGAAAGTTTCCGTACGCCATGTCACATACCTCCGCCTCGGCTCGCGTCAGTGTAGGAGCGCACCGCGGGGACCGGTCCCCGCACAGATGTGGACGATGGGCATGGGTGTGTTTGCCGCCAACTCGTGTTGCCTTGCCCCGACTTGATCGATAGCCTGCCCGCCGTGAGCGCAAGCGGTCGGGGGACCTGTTGATGATGGATGGCGCGATCGCCGAACCGCTCGGCGCAGACGATCCGCAGGACATCGGCAGCTTCAAGATCATCGGCCTCCTCGGTGTCGGCGGCATGGGCGAGGTCTACCTCGGGGCGTCCGACAAGGGCTACGCCGCCGTCAAGCGGGTCCGGCCACGACTGGTCTCCAGCGAGCGCTTCGAGCGCGAGGTCGGCATCCTCTACCGTGCGCCGGCCGGGGTCGCCCCGCGGGTGCTGGCGAGCGACGGCACCGCGGAACGCCCTTGGTTCGCCACCGAGTACGTGCCCGGACTCACCGTGGACGAGGCGGTCCGGCTGCGCGGCCCGCTGCCCGCCGATGCGCTGTGGCTGCTGCTGGCCGAGGCGGCCACTCACCTGTCGGCCGTGCACACGTCCGAGATCGTGCACCGTGACATCAAGCCCGGCAACGTCATGCTGGTACGGGACGGCGTGAAGCTGATCGACTTCGGTATCGCGCGCGCCGCGGACCAGGCGAGGCTCACCAAGAGCGGTGGCAGCTACGGCACGCAGGGATTCTCGGCACCGGAACAGCAGGCCGGGGACGGGGACGTGGACGCTCCCGCGGACGTCTACGCGCTCGGGGCGCTCGTGCTCTACGCGGCTTCGGGCCGCACGCCTGGTGTCGTCCCCGACGTGGAGCCGCTGCGCGCCGTGGACGCCGGCCTCGCCGCCGTCGTCGGGTCCTGTCTCGCGACCGGCCCCGAAGCACGCCCCACCGCGGGCGAGGTGGCGGAGGCGGCCCGCGCGCACCTGCCCGTTCCCCCTCCCGTCTGGCCTTCCGAGGTCATGTCACGCATCACCTCGCGACGTGCCTTCGCCGCGACGCCGGTCGGCAAGCTGGAGACCGTCCCGCCGCCGGACCAGGACGCGGATCCGACACCCGGGACCGCTCCCCCGTCCACCGCGTTACCCCGCCACCCGCGCGCACGCCGGCTGCTGCTCCCGGCCGCCGCGGTGCTCGCCCTCGGCGCCGTCGCGGCGTTCGTACTCTTTCCGTCCGCTTCCCGGCAGGACGACGCCGCGCATCCGTCCGACCGCAAACCCGTGGCCGGGGCGACACGGACGCCCTCCGCGAGCCCGAGTCGCTCGGCCTCGCCCACCACCGGGCCCGGACGCCCGACCCCGACCGCCCCGGCCGGCAGGGACACGGCCGCCCCGCCGAGCACGTCGAGCGCGCGTTCGCCGTCCCGCCCCGCCGCGACCACCGCGTCCCCACCGGCCGCCACCCGCGTCACGTCGCGGTCCATCGACGGCATCAACGGTGGCGACGACCCGGCACAGGTCGAGGGATCCGAGGCGGACACCTCCTGGGTCGGCGACAACGCCACCTGCTCCGCCTGGCTGGACGACAACGGCTCCGGCGAGCTCGCCGGCGTGCTCAACACCTCCCTGAACCAGAGCTGCGGCGCCGAACTCCACCGCAGCGACGGCATCGCTCACACCTTCCGCGCCTCCTGGGGCGCCGCGAAGACGAACTTCATCTCAGACGTCGGCCACACGATGTGGATCTGCGTCTGGAACGCGAGCGACCGGTCCGACGAGCAGTGCTCCGCCCACTTCGCCATGAACGGGAACACCCCGGTCAAGCAGTGACTCCCACGGCACTGAACCCCCGCCCCGCCGCCTGGGCCTGACGGCACGTCAGCGCAGGGTCTCGCCCTTGAGGTCGAGCAGCTCCGCCGCCGCGATCTCCAGCTGGGCCGGGTCGTGGCGGGGGACCTCCTCCGCCGAGACGGCACCGAGGTAGAAGGTGAGGAAGGTGTCGAGGACGATCCAGTCGGGCTCGAGCTCGGCCAGCTCCTCCAGGTCGCGCCGCACCTGAGCGACGGTGCCGTGCCCGGTGAGGCGCCCCTCCTCCGGAACCGGCTGCTCGGTGATGTGCAGCGGGATGCGCGGCGCGAGGGCGGGCGTCGGGCGCCCGGCCTCCTCGGCAGCGGCCTTGAGCTTGGGCAGCCGCTCCCGGATCTCGGCCGGGCCGAGACCGAACGGGTGCCAGGCGTCACCGAAGCGCGCGGCCCGCCGCATGGCGGGCCCGTTGAGCCCGCCGACCCACACCGGCGGATGCGGGTCACGGACCGGAGCAGGGCCGGTGGTGATGTCCGTGTAGTCCAGGTGCTCGCCGTGGAAGGAGATCAGCGGCTTGGTCCAGTGGTCCTTGATGGACTCCAGGTACTCGTCGCTGATCCTGCCGCGGGCGGCGAAGTCGACGCCCAGCGCCTTGAATTCCTGCTCCGACCAGCCGACGCCCACGCCGAACACGAACCGGCCGTTGCTCATCTGGTCGATGTTGGCCGTGACCCGGGCCGTCTGCAGCGGGTGCCGGTACGGGAGGACGATGACCGTGGTGCCCAGCTCGATGGTCGAGGTGCGGCCGGCCAGGTACGCGAGGGTGGTGAACGGGTCGTAGAACGGCGGCGGGAAGACCGGCAGGGCCTCCTGCGGGAGCGTCACATGGTCCGAGATCATCGCCAGGTGGAACCCCAGCCCCTCGGCGCGGAGAACCCAGTCCTCCATGGACGCGGGGGTGGTGCCCGGCCCGTAATTGAGCACATTGATCCCGAACTTCACCGACGGGTCTCCTCTCGACGGGCGCACGGCAGCACCGATGTGGCGAGCCCACGCCGTATTTGCTGGTCGGAAACGCCAGGCTAACCAGGAGACGAGGCGCGGCTCGAAGCGGGGGCGGGGAGCGGGAAGCCGCTCAGTTCCCGTTTGAGGATCTTGCCCGTGGCGGTCATCGGCAACGAGGTGCTGAAGACGACGGACCTCGGGTACTTGTAGCCCGCCATCTGCTCCTTGCACCAGGCGATCAGCTCCGTCTCGGTGATCAGGGCGGTCGGTTCGAGGATGACGAAGGCTTTGACCTCCTCGCCGTTACGTGCGTCCGGGACGCCGATGACGGATGCCAGGGACACGTCGGGGTGACTCATCAACACCTCCTCGACCTCGCGCGGGTAGACGTTGTACCCGCCTCGGATGATCAGGTCCTTCGCGCGGTCGACGATGTAGTAGTGGCCGTCCCCGTCGACGCGTGCGAGATCGCCGGTGCGGAACCAGCCGTCGCGCAGTGTGCGAGCGGTCTCCTCGGGGCGGTTGAGGTATCCCTTCATGACGTTGTGCCCGCGCAGCACGAGCTCGCCGACCTGTCCTTCGCCGGTGATCGTCTCGCCGTGCCGGTCGACGAGCCGGGCCTCGACGCCCCAGACGGGCACCCCGATCGAGCCGGGTCTCGGCTCTCCCTCCGGGTCCGTGAACAGGGCCAGTGGCGAGGTTTCGGACAGGCCGTAGCCCTCGCGGATCCGGATGCCGAACCGCTCGGCGAACCGGGTATGGATCTCCACGGGAAGCGCGGATCCACCGGAGATGGCCAGGCGGAGATTGCGGGCGAGGTGGTCGGCGCCTTCGGTGTCGTGGTCGAGCGCGCCGAGCAGCCCCCAGTACATGGTGGGAACACCGGCAAACGCGGTGACCCGCTCCTCGCGCATCAGCCGTAGCGCCGCCTGTGGTTCGAAGCGCGGCATCAGCACCAGCGTGGCACCGGCCGACAGGCCCGCGTTCATGTTCACGGTCTGTCCGAAGGAGTGGAACAGCGGAAGTGTCAGCAGATGGGTGTCGGGCCGGGCCGGAGAACTGTCGAAGAGCCGGGTGGCGGTCAGGGCGTTGAGCACCATGTTGGCGTGCGACAGTTCGGCGCCCTTGGGCTGTCCGGTGGTCCCGCTGGTGTAGAGGATCACTGCCGTGTCCGTGGGCTCGCGGGGCACGGACTCGAAGGTTTCGGACGTGTCCGGGAACATGCCGTCCGTGATCAGGAACATCTCCCGGCAACCGGCGGTCTTCTCGAAGCCCTCCCGCCCGTACTCCCCCGTCGGCAGGTCCGCCGTGCCTTCGTGGCAGAAGTACAGGACGGCGCCGGAGTCCGCCAAGTGGTAGGCGATCTCACGTGGCTTGAGCAGGATGTTCAGCGGTACGACCACCGCACCGGCCTTGAGGATGCCGTAGTAGACGACGGGGAACTCGGGCAGGTTGGGGCAGGAGAGGGCCACCCGGTCCCCCGGCCCGACGCCGCGCGCTGTCAGCAGCCGCGCGACCTGGGAGGCCCGGGCGTCGACCTCGGCGTAGTCGAGGCGGCGGTCACCGGCGACCAGTGCCACGCGACGGGGGTGGCGCCGCGCCGAGTCCTCCAGGAGGACGGACAGGTTCAGCATCAGGAACCCGCCTTCGACCGTGCCAACGGAGCGTCGGTGGCGGCACGTACGGTGTCCTCGCTCACCCCGGGCGCGCATTCACGCAGCACGAGCCCCTCACGGGTGACATCGATGACGGCGAGGTCGGTGATGATCCGATCGACCACACCCTGCCCGGTCAACGGCAAGGTGCACCGGCGCACGATCTTCGACGCCCCCGACCTGTTGGTGTGTTCCATGAGCACGAGCACCCGGCGGGCGCCGTGGACGAGGTCCATCGCCCCGCCCATCCCCTTCACCATCGCGCCGGGCACCATCCAGTTCGCCAGGTCGCCGGCCGCGGAGACCTGCATGCCGCCGAGGACCGCGGTGTCGATGTGGCCGCCGCGGATCATCGCGAAGGACAGCGCGGAGTCGAAGAACGCGGCGCCCGGACGGACGGTCACGGTCTCCTTGCCCGCATTGATCAGGTCCGGGTCCACGGAGTCCTCGTCGGGGTAGGCGCCCGTGCCCAGGATCCCGTTCTCGCTGTGCAGGACGATGCCGAGGCCGGGCGGCAACTGGCCGGGGACGAGCGTCGGCAGTCCGATGCCGAGGTTGACGTACTCGCCGGGTGCGAGTTCGGCGGCGGCCCTCGCCGCCATCTGGTCCCGGGTCCAGCCCGGTGTCCTGCCGGGTGCCGCGCTCGTCGGCGCGGCCGTTGTCGCGCTCATGCGCCGTTCTCCCTTGCCACGGTCACCGTGCGTTTTTCGATCTGCTTGTCCTGGACGCCCGTGTGGACGACCCGGTCGACGAAGATTCCGGGCAGGTGTACGTGCCTGGGGTCCAACTCGCCCGGACGCACCAGGTGTTCGACCTGGGCGACGCAGATCCGCCCGGCCATAGCGGCGAGCGGGTTGAAGTTCCCTGCGGCCTGGTTGAACTGCAGGTTCCCCTCGGTGTCCCCGATCAGGGCGTGCACGAGGGCGAAGTCGGCGGTGAGCGACTCCTCCAGGACGTGGCGCCGCCCTCCGTACTCGCGTATCTCCTTGGGCGGGGAGGCCACCGCCACTGAGCCGTCGGCGTCGTAGCGCCAGGGCAGTCCCCCGTCGGAGACGGGTGTACCGACCCCGGCCGGAGTGAAGAACGCGGGGATGCCCGCCCCGCCGGCGCGGAGCTTCTCGGCCAGAGTGCCCTGGGGAGTCAGCTCGACCTCCAACTCGCCCGCCAGGTACTGCCGGGCGAACTCCGCGTTCTCGCCGACGTACGAGGCCGTCACCCGCCGGACTCGCCTTCGCCGCAGCAGTTGCCCGAGCCCGTGGCCGTCCGTCCCGCAGTTGTTGGAGATCACGTGGAGCCCGGTGGCCGACCCGGCGGCGACGGCCGCGATCAGGGCGTCCGGGACACCGCAGAGGCCGAAGCCGCCGACGGCGAGTGAGGCGCCGTCCGGGATGTCGGCGACCGCCTCGGCCGGTGTCGCGCAGACCTGGGTCACGAGGCCGCCCCTTCGGTCTCCCGGCTGCCGAGCAGCTGTCGCACCAGCTCCTCCGCACGCGGCCAGTACCCGTGCCCGGAGGCCGGGTTGAGGTGTCCGACAGGACCGAGGTCGACCGGGCGGCTGCCCCACACCTCCCCGAGGCCGGCGACGTACCGACGGGTGGCGAGCGGATCGTTGCTGCTGATGCCGAGGATGCTGGGGAAGGGCAGTCGAAAGCGCGGTACGGGCAGCCAGCCTCCGCGTTGCAGCTCCTGTGCGGAGGGGTGGCCCTCGGGCAGCGGTCGTTCCAGATCCGCGGGGGTCGCAAGGAGCGCACCGTGGATCTGCCGGGTCGGATTGCGGGCCCAGTGCACGGTGGTGACGACCCCGGCGCTGTGGGCGACGAGTACGACGGGGCCCGCGACCGAGGCGAGCACCTCGTCGAGAGCGGCGACGCGGGCGGCCCGGCTGAGCCTGTCGTGTGCGAGCGGGGCGACGGTGCGTGCGCCGTCGAACCGTTCGGCCAGGTGGGTCTGCCAGTGGTCGGAGACGTGGTCTCGCAGTCCGGGCACGATCACCACGGTCGGTGTCGGGGTGGCTGTCATGTTCGTCCCTGATGGATCGGCTGGATCGGCTGGATCGAGTGGATCGGCTGGATCGGGTGATTCGGGGGGCAGCGGATTGCGGATTTGCGGATTGCGGGTTCAGCGGGCGGTGGACAGGGCGAGCCGGTCGAGGCGGAGCTTCCCCGCGGGGTGGAGCCGCCTGCCGAGCAGCAGGGCGGCGATGGCGGCCAGGTACACCAGCGGGGCGAGGCGCAGGGCCCCGAGCAGCCCGAGGTGATCGGCGACCATCCCGACGACGAAGGGGCCAAGTGCTAGGCCCAGCACGTTGTTGGCGACCGTGAGCGCCCCGAGCCCGGTCGCCCGTACGGAGCTGTGGGACAGTTCGGCGGCGATCGCCGCGGTGGGCCCCGAGGAGCCGGCGGCGAAGAACGCCCCGCAGCCGATGAGGATCAGCGACGTCGGACCGGACGCCAGGCCGAAGCCGGCCGACAGGCAGACCAGCGATACGACGCAGAACGCCACTCCCGCGGTCCACTGGCCGGAGGCGTCGGCGCGAGAGCGCGTGAACCGGTCGGAGATGATCCCGCAGATCACCATGCCGCTGCCGATGAGCAGGACGAAGGCCGCGGCGATCACGGCGGCCTCGTCCGCCCGGAGGTGGTAGTAGCGGTTGAAGTAGCTCGGTGTCCAGGAGAGCAGCACGGCCGGGGTGAACATGTGCAGCCCACTGCCGACATAGGTGCACAGGAGCGCCGGGCTGGTGAACAGGCTCGTGAACGGTGCCCGGCCTCCGGCCGACGCCGCGGGCGATCGCGGCTCGACCGCGTACTCGTCCAGCTTCCGCTCACTGACCACCGCCCGGAACACGGCGACCAGCAACAGTCCGAAGGCCGCCATGGCCGCGAAGGACCAGCGCCAGCCCACGTGCACGGCGAGGCTGCCGCCGACGGCGACGCCGACCACCGAGCCGAACGACCCGCCGGCCATGAACGCCCCGCCGAGCGCCGCGTGGACGCGTGGGGCGAAGATGCCGAGCACCACCGCGATTCCCACGCTGCCGTAGGCCGCCTCGCCCACCCCGACCAGGAACCGCGCGGCGAGCAGCTCGTGGAAGTTCCCCGCGACCGCGCACAGCAGCGTGGCCAGGCTCCACACCACCGCCATCACCACCAGGCTCCTGACCCGGCCCCAGCGGTCGGCCACGAGCGAGAGCGGCAGGGTGAGCAGCCCGACCATCAGCGCCACGACGCTGCTCAGCGAGGCCAGTTGGGCGTCCGACAGCGACCACTCGGCCTTCAGGACCGGGAAGACGGCGCTGAGCACCTGCCGGGACATGTAGTCCGAGAGCAGCAGTCCGAAGGCCAGGGCGAAGACGAGCCAGGGGTACGTTCTTCGGGTTCCGGATCCGGTGGGCGGCGCCGGCGCCCGCCCCACGGTTTCGCGCAGTGTCACGATCACTCCTCAGAGCCGGGCGCGGGTGACAATCGCTGTCGACCGGTCAGGCGTGGTGGGTGAACCCGACCTGACCGGGCCTGCGGTTCGGCGCGTAACCGAGCTTGGCCAGCGTCTCGTCCGCGTCCGCGTAGCTGGTACCGATCTTGTAGATCTCGTGGGCGTCCTTGGCGGTGGCGACCTCGCGGCCGAGCTCACCGGCGATCCGGACCAGCTGCCTGATCTGCTCGACGGAGGTGGCCTTGGTGCCCTTGCGGCCCCACAGGGTGTCCTCGTTGCCGCACCGGGTGTGCAGCCCCATGGCGATCGCCATCGCGTTGACCGGCAGGACGCTGCGCATGAGGGTCTCCAGGGTGAGGATCGCCCCGTCCGGCACCCGGTTGATGAACTGCATGATGTTGTACGGGTTGGGGCCGTCGAAGCCACCGCCGATACCCACCCAGGTGACGTTCAGCGGGCCGGTGTAGACGCCCCGCCGGATCAGCCGCTCGACGGTCTCCAGCTGCGGGATGCTCGACAGCTGGAAGTGCGGCTGGATGCCCGCCGCTTGCAGCCTGCGCAGGTGCTCCTCGACCCAGGCGGGTCCGGCCGGAACGGTCATCTCCCGGTACGCCTCGGCGAGTTCGGGACGCGTCATGGAGGTACCCGCGATGTCCTCGGGGGTCATCAGCTCCATGATGTTCATCTGGCTCGTGTTGATCGCGATGGTCACCTGGTCGGGCTTGGGGTCGAGCTCGGCCAGCATGTGGCGGGTGTCGTCGGACAGCCACTTGGCATCGGCGCCCGAGCCCTCGGGCGCGAACGAGATCGACCCGCCGACCTGGAGGATCATCTCCGGAACCGCCTCACGCAGCCGCCCGAGCAGTTCGTTGAACTTCGACAGCCGCTTCGAGCCCTTGCCGTCCAGTTCCCGCACGTGGATGTGGAGGACGGTGGCGCCCGCCTCGAAGCAGTCCACCGCCTGCTGGACGTGCTCGTCCATGGTCAGCGGCAGGTCCTCACGGAAGTCGTCCGGCTCCCATTCCGGGCCGTAGGGCGCGCTGGTGATGACCAGCTTGTCCTGGTTCTCGGGGAAGAGTGCGTCGTCGTGGAAATGCATGGGGGTACTCCGATCACGGGTGTTCGCGCGGGTGGGCAAGCGAGTGGGCAAGCGAGTGGGCAAGGAGGAGGTTCGAGCCGCTCAGAAGGGGCGGTCGCCGACGATCCCGGCGCGCTCCATCTTGCGGACGGCGGGCCAGTAGTCCTGGACGGCGTAGTGCTGCGTGGAGCGGTTGTCCCAGATGGCGACGCTGTTCGGCGTCCACCTCCACCTCACCTGGTACTCCGGGATGGTGGCCTGAGCGATCAGATAGCTGAGCAGGTTGCCCGCACCGGGGGCGTAGTCGATGCCGCACCGGATGTTCTCCGGGGTGTGGTAGTTGACGAAGTGTGTGGTGAACGCGTTGACGAAGAGGACCCGCTCCCCGGTCTCCGGGTGGGTGCGCACGACGGGGTGCTCGGCGTCGGGAAACCGTCGCTTCAGTTCGTGGCGCTGCTCTTGCGGCAGTGCGGCGCCGAAGGACGCCTCGATGCTGTGCCGGGCCCGCAGTCCGTCGATCCGCGCCTTGACCTCGGCCGGCAGCTTCTCGTACGCCGTGGCCATGTCGACCCAGATGGTGTCGCCCCCGACAGGAGGTGCCTCCACATTCCTCAGCACGCTGCCCATGGGCGGGTTCTCCCGCCAGGTGGCGTCGCAGTGGTACGCGTTCTCGTAGTGCTCCGGCGGACTGTCCAGGTCCTTGTGGATCCGGACGAGTCCGGGGTGGTCGGGATCGCTTCCCACCACCGGGTGGTCCTCGAGCGGTCCGAACCGCTCGGCCAGTGCCACGTGTTCGGCACGGGTGAACTGCTGATCACGCAGGAACAGCACCTTGTACTTCAGCAGCAGCGTCCTCAGCTCCGCGAACAGCGCGTCGTCGCGGGCGACTTCACCGAGGTCCACATCGAACAGCTCGGCTCCGATGTGGCAGGTGAGGGGCTGTGCCGTGATCGTGGAAGCGGCACGGGCAGATGTGCTCATCACTCTCTCCTCTCGTCGGGGTGCTCTCAGAGCGAGAAGACCGAGGAGCCGGTGGTCCGGCCGGCCTCCAGGTCGCGGTGCGCCTGGACGGCGTCGTCAAGGGCGTACCGCTGGTTGATCTCGATACGGATGCGCCCCGAACCGACGTGGTCGAACAGCTCACCGGACAGCCGGGCGCGCTCTTCGGGGTTGGCGATGTAGTCGGCCAGCGCCGGCCGGGTCACGAACAGCGAGCCCTTGACGGCGAGTTGCACGGCTTCGATCGGCGGGACGGGTCCTGAGGAGGTGCCGAAGCAGACAAGCAGTCCGCGCGGGGCCAGCGAGTCCAGCGATGTCGCGTACGTGTCGGCGCCGACGCTGTCGAACACCACGGGGACGCCCGCGCCGTCCGTCAGCTCGCGCACACGGTCCGCCACCTTCTCCCGCCGGTACAGGACGACCTCGTCGCAGCCGTGCGCCCGGGCGACCTCGGCCTTCTCCTCGGTGGATACGGTGCCGATGACACGGATGCCGAGCAGCTTCGCCCACTGGCAGAAGATCAGCCCCACGCCTCCCGCCGCGGCGTGCAGCAGCACGGTGTCCCCGGCCTTCAACGGATGGATGCGACGCAGCAGGTAGGCGGTCGTCAGTCCGCGCATCGTCATCGCCGCCGCGGTGTCGAAGGCGATGGCCTCCGGCAGTTTGATCAGCGATGCGGTCGGCATCACCCGCTCCGTGCTGTACGCGCCGAGGGGACTGCCGGTGTACGTGACACGGTCTCCTGCGGCGAAGTCCGTGACTCCCGGGCCCACGGCCTCGATGACGCCCGCGCCCTCCACGCCGAGTCCTGCGGGCAGGGCGGCCGGGTACAGACCGGTGCGGAAGTAGGTGTCGGCGAAGTTGAGCCCGACCGCGGAGTGCCGCACCCGGACCTCTCCCGGGCCGGGCCCACCGACCTCGGCGGACTCCCACCGCAGCACTTCTGGGGCGCCGGGTTCGTAGAAGCGGATGGCGTGCGCCACGGTGTTCTCCTTGCGCTGTGTTCTGGTCGAACCGGGGTTTGACGCAGAAAACGCTAGGCGTGGCAGCCGAAACGCGCTTATCCTCAACAGACATCAGATTTATCTTCTGGGGACATCGGAGGCTCGTTGAAACCGCAGTCCCGATACGCTTCCCTCAGCGGCTACCTCGACCTGAGCCGCTCGTTCGGCATCGATCCGGGGCGGCTCATGCGGGCGAACGGACTCGACCCGGCGAGCCTGAGCCTTCAGGACCGCTGGCTGCCCTCGGCCGCGGTGATCCAGCTCCTGGAGCAGTCGGCGTCGGAGTCGGGGCGCCAGGACTTCGGGCTGCGGCTCGGGGAGTTGCGCCGCTTCTCCAACCTCGGACCGCTGAGCCTGGTGATCCGGGAGGAGCCCGACGTACGCAGCGCCGTACAGCTCCTCATCCGCTACGAGCACGTCTACAACGAGGCGTTGCGCCTGCACCTGTCCGAGGCGAACGGGTCCGCCACCGTCCGGGTCCGCCTGGAACCGGGCGAACCGATGGAGACGAAGCAGTCGGTCGAGCTCGTGGTGAGCGTGCTGCACCGGCTGCTGCGCGGGTTCCTCGGGCCCAACTGGCAGCCGCTGGCCGTGTGTTTCGCCCATCGCCCGCCCGACGACCCGACCACCCACCAACGGATCTTCGGCCCGGCCGTCTCCTTCGACCACGACTTCACGGGCATCGCGTTCGACGCGGCGGATCTGAGCGCGCCGAACCGGATGTCGGACCCTCAACTCCTCGCCTACGCCCTGCAGTTCCTGGACGGCATCGAGCCCGCGAGGGACACGACCGTGATCGAGCGCGTTCGCGAGCTGATCGAACTCCTGCTGCCCACCGGGCGCTGCTCGATGGAGCAGGTCGCCCGCAGCCTCGGCGTCGACCGCAGAACCGTCCACCGCCAACTGGCCGAGCACGGCGAGACGTTCACGACCGTCCTGAACGATACGAGGGCCGAGCTCGCGGTCCGGTTGCTGGAGAGCCGGCGATACTCGCAGACCGAGATCGCCGGACTCCTCTCCTTCTCCGCGCCGAGCAACTTCTCCCGCTGGTTCCGCGCCCGTTTCGGCTGCGCGCCCAGTCACTGGCCGACGCGGTAGGGCCGACGCCCTCCGGTCGGCCCATGCCGCCGGGTCAGCCCGCGTGCCGGGCCATCCACGCCTCGACCTCGTCCGCCGAGCGCGGGAGGCCCGCCGACAGGTTCTCGTGTCCTTCGGCGGTGACCAGCAGGTCGTCCTCGATCCGTACGCCGATGCCGCGCCACTCCTCGGGCACACTCAGGTCGTCGGCCTGGAAGTACAGGCCGGGCTCGACGGTGAGCACCATGCCCGGCTCAAGGGCACCGTCGACATATCCCTCCGTGTGGGCCTGCGCGCAGTCGTGGACGTCGAGGCCCAGCATGTGGCCGGTGCCCGCCATGGTGAAGCGCCGCTGGAGGCCGAGTTCGTAGGCGCGCTCGGCCGGGCCCTCGATGAAGCCCCACTCGACGAGCCGGACCGCCAGATGACGCTGGGCGGCCTCGTGGAAGTCCCGGTACGCGGCGCCCGGCTTCACGGCCGCGAAGCCCGCCTCCTGGGCCTCGTACACCGCGTCGTAGACCCGGCGCTGGACGGGCGTGAAGGTGCCGTTGATCGGCAGGGTGCGGGTGACGTCGGCGGTGTACAGAGTGCGCGATTCGACACCGGCGTCGAGGAGCAGCAGGTCGCCGGGGCGCACCGGGCCGTCGTTGTCGGTCCAGTGCATGATCGTCGCGTGCTCGCCCGCCGCGCAGATGCTGCCGTAGCCCACGGCGTTACCTTCAAGTCGCGCGCGGCGGAAGAAGGTTCCCTCGATCCACCGCTCGGACGAGGCGACCGCCTTCGACAACTCCCCGACCACATCGGTGAATCCGCGCACGGTGGAGTCGACCGCGCCGCGGATCTCGGCGATCTCCCACGTGTCCTTGACGACGCGCAGGTCGTCGAGCGCCGCCACCAGTTCGGCGTCGCGGTCGGCGTCCGTGGTGACGGCGGCCTCCAGGGCCGGGTCCACACCGCGGACGATGCGGGTGGGTGCACCGCCAGTGGCGCAGGCGGAAGCCAGGTCGGCGGCGGCCGTGCGCACGTCCCGGCACTCGAGGCCGAGTGCGCTCCGTGCCTCCGCGAGGGAACGGCGGCGGCCCATCCAGAGCTCCGCGGTGGCACCGGTCCAGAACCCGTCGTCGTCGCGGCTGTCGCGCGGAAGCTGGTAGCAGTACGCGTCGTGGCCGCCCTCCGCGCGCGGTTCGAGCACGAGCGCGCCGTCACGGGCCTGGTCCCCGGTCAGATGCACGTATGCCGAGTACGGCCGGAACGGGTAGGTGTCGTCGTTCGAGCGCACCTTGAGGTTCCCCGAGGGGATCACGAGGCGCTCTCCGGGGAAGCGCGCGGAGAGCGCGGTGCGCCGGGCGGCCGCGTACGGGGCCTGCTCGTCGGGGGTCAGGTCACGCCGCTCGGTGTCCGCCCAGCGCGTGCGCATCAGGGCGGACAGTTCGTCGGAGATCCCGGAGTAGAGCCCGTTCCTGCGGCCTTCCGCCATGACGTACGCCTTCCAATCCTGTGGGTGCTCGGGGTGCGTCGCCGCAGGTCGGCGGCGACCTGGCGCACCGTAGTCCACTCGGCGGCCCTCTGGCGCCCAGTAGTGCCACTGGCACGGATCGGCCACGCGCGAGCTCGGGAGGCAGCCGATAATGCGCTTCATGACGAACGCGAAACTCGGTGCGGCCCTCCAGCTGCTCGGCCTCGACGACGCGGCGGCCCGGCTCTATCCGGCGCTGCTCGACCTGGCTCCCGCGCCGCTGGGCGAGATCGCCGCGGCGGCGGGCCTGGGCCGCACCGACGACCCGCAGGCGGCGTACGGCGTGCTCGTCGACGCGGGTCTTGCCGTGGCCACCGGACCGGACGGGGATCCCGTGGCGCCGGTGCCGCCGGCCGCCGCGCTGGAGGTGCTCGCCCGGCACCGGACGGCGGAGCTCGAGGAGTCACGGGTCGCTGTCGGCGGTGCCTTCGAGTCGTTCCGGCGCCGCCGGCTCGCCACCCACCGGGACACGCTCGTCGAGGTCGTCACCGGTGACGCCGTCGGCCCCCGGACGCGGCAGGCCTGGGCGAGCGCGCGCGAGCAGATCCGCCAGCTGGAGTCCCCGCCGTACTCCCCCTTGCCCGAGTCCACGGACGACGCACTGGCCACACTCGCCCGCGGCGTCACCCAACGGGTCGTCTACTCACGCGAGTCGCTGGAGCACCCGGGCCGCCTGCGGGAGTCCATCGAACCGTGCGTCAACGCCGGCGAGCAGGCCAGGGTGCTCCCCTCGGTACCGGTCAAGCTCGTGATCATCGACGACGCGTACGCCCTGGTGTCGCTGGCCATCGAAGAGGCCGACGTGAACCACACGACGCTGGTCGTGCAGCCCTGCGGCCTGCTGTCCGCGCTGGTGGCCCTGTTCGAGCAGTGCTGGCGCCAGGCCCTGCCGTTCCACGGCCGCACCACGACCCCGGGCGGCCCACCACCCGCCGACCGCCGCCTGCTGTGGCTCCTCGCGGGCGGCGCGAGCGACGAGACCATCGCCCGCGAACTGGACATCAGCCGACGCACCCTCTTCCGCCGCCTACAGATCCTGATGACCCGCCTCGGCGCCGCGAACCGCTTCCAACTGGCACTGCACGCGCAGCGCAACGGGTGGCTGTGAAGGATCCGCGTGCCGCACTCGGATCTGCGGCACGTCACCCGAGGAAGCTCAACCGGACGTGACGGTGGGCGTTGTCCTTGTTGGTGTCCACCAAACACACCGACTGCCACGTCCCGAGCTCCAACCCACCCCCCACCACCGGCAACGTCGCATGCGGCGGCACGAGGGCTGGGAGGACGTGGTCGCGGCCGTGGCCCGGGGAGCCGTGGCTGTGCTGCCAGCGGTCGTCCGCGGGGAGGAGGGTGTGGAGGGCGGCGAGGAGGTCGTCGTCGCTGCCGGCGCCCGTTTCGATGATGGCGATGCCCGCCGTGGCGTGCGGGACGAAGAGGTTGAGCAGGCCGTCGCGGCCTTGGGCGACCTCGCGCAGGAAGGACTCGCAGTCGCGCGTCAGGTCGACGACGCGCTCGGCGGAGCCGGTGGTGAGGTCCAGGACTCGGGTCGTGAAGACGTCTGACATGGGGACATTGTCGCCCAGGAGGACCGTCGGGCGCCCGACGGGGAGGACCGGCTCCGGGGATGCTGGTCCAGTCGCCTGGTCCATACGTTGAGACGTCATTGACCATGTGTCGACGACTGGATACGTTCTGCCGCATGTTGCGTTCAGTCATGCTCACCACGCGCGGTCACATCGACCTGCTGCGGGTGGCCTCTGCCGCGTGTCGATCCGGCCGCTGACGCCTTCTCCCGCTTTTCCGCGCTGCCGCGCTTCTTCTTCTCTTCGCGTTTCTGCGCTCCCCCTCTTCTCGTTGCCGCTTCGGTGTTCGTCCGTGACGGCGCGCCGCTGACGCGCGCCCGCTGGCGCCGAGGCGTGCCCTCGCCTGCCATGGAGTGCCATGAGCATCAGTCATGCCCCACCCGTTCCGTCCGACCGACCGCCCGAGAAGGAGTCCGGGCAGGCCGCCGACAAGGTGCCCGAGGGCCGGACATCCGTCCCTTCGCCCGAACTCGTTCCGCTCGTCCCCTCCTCCACCCGCCGCACCCGCATCCCGCGTTGGCTGCGCCGCACCAGTGGGCCGCTGCTGCTCCTCGTACTGTGGCAACTCCTCACGTCTGTAGGGGTGTTGACGCCCGAGGTGCTGGCGTCACCTGGCACCATCGCGCGTGTCGGGGCGGACCTCGTCTCGGACGGGTCGCTGCCCGCGGCCATGGGTGTCTCGCTGCAACGCGTCGCCGTCGGGCTGCTGTGCGGTGTCGTCGTCGGGACCGGGCTCGCGCTGCTGTCCGGCCTGTTCCGGGTCGGCGAGGATCTCGTCGACGCGAGTGTGCAGATGCTGCGGACCGTGCCGTTCGTCGGGCTGATCCCGCTGTTCATCATCTGGTTCGGGATCGGTGAGGCGCCGAAGGTCGCCATCATCACGCTTGGTGTGTCGTTCCCGCTGTACCTGAATGTGTACGCCGGGATTCGCGGTGTCGACTCCCAACTCATCGAGGCAGGGGAGTCGTTGGGGCTCGGCCGGTGGGGGCTCGTACGTCATGTCGTGCTGCCGGGTGCGCTGCCCGGGGCCATGACCGGGCTGCGCTATTCGCTCGGCATCGCGTGGCTGGCGCTCGTCTTCGCCGAGCAGATCAACGCCGATGCCGGCATC
Source organism: Streptomyces endophyticus (assembly GCF_035798155.1). NCBI lineage: Bacteria > Bacillati > Actinomycetota > Actinomycetes > Kitasatosporales > Streptomycetaceae > Streptomyces > Streptomyces endophyticus. Next base: position 137,016 of record NZ_JAOZYC010000035.1, read on the forward strand.
GGATTCCTGATGGTGCAGGCGCGGGACTTCCTGCGCACCGACGTCATCGTCGTCTGCCTGATCGTCTACGCGTTCCTCGGCCTGATCGCCGACTTCGTCGTCCGTTCCCTCGAAAGGCTGCTGCTGCAATGGCGACCGACGTTCACCGGCCGGTGACCCCTTCTCCCGTGTCACCCGCGTCCCCCGATTCTCCCGATTCTCCCGAGACCACCGTCGATGCCGGTTCAGCCGTGCGCGTCGAAGGGCTCAGCCGGTCCTTTGACGGGCGTCCCGTCATTGACAACCTTCAACTGGACGTCCAACCAGGGGAGTTCGTCGCTCTCCTCGGGCGCAGCGGGTGCGGCAAGTCCACGTTGCTGCGCATCCTCGCCGGGCTCGACCGCGACATCGAGGGCACCGTACTCGTGCCCCGGCGCAAGGCCGTCGCGTTCCAGGCGCCGCGGCTCATGCCGTGGAAGCGGGTGTGGCGCAACGTACTGCTCGGCCTGCCGGGCAAGCCCGAACGGGGCGTTGCCGAGCGGGCGTTGGAGGAGGTCGGACTCGGGCACCGTACGGACGCCTGGCCCAAGACGCTCTCCGGCGGCGAGGCCCAGCGTGCCTCGCTCGCCCGTGCCCTCGTGCGCGAACCCGATCTGCTGCTGCTCGACGAGCCGTTCGGCGCGCTCGACGCGCTGACCCGGATCACGGCCCAACGCCTGGTCGGCGAGTTGTGGCAACAGCGGGGCTGCGCAGTGCTGTTGGTGACACACGATGTCGAGGAGGCGGTACTGCTCGCCGACCGCGTGCTCGTCATGGACGACGGTGTCATCGCCCACGAGACCCGTATCGATCTGGACCGGCCGCGCGATCTCACCGATCCGCGCTTCGCCGAGCTGCGCGCCGAGCTGCTGAACCGGCTGGGCGTGGACGAGTCCTCCCACTGATCCCCCCCTCACCTCTCACCCCTCACCTCTCACTTCTCATCCCTCATCTCGACTTTCCGCTCGCTCCCCTATTCCTGAACGGACCTGTCATGCGACGCCCTCTCATCGCCGGCGCCCTCGTCACTCCCCTCGCCCTCCTGCTCGCCGCCTGCTCCGGCGCCTCCACCGCCGGCACATCCGCCGGCAGCGGTGGCAGCGGCGGCGGCATCGACGGGAAGGGGTCGCTCACCCTCAACGTCGGTGACCAGAAGGGTGGTTCGGAGGCGGTACTGAGGGCCGCCGGTGAACTTGACGACCTGGACTACAAGATTCGCTGGTCCACGTTCACCTCGGGGCCGCCGCTCCTCGAAGCCATCAACGCCAAGGCCGTTGACATCGGCGGCGTCGGCAACACACCGCCCGTCTTCGCTGCCGGTGCCGACTCGAAGATCAAGGTGGTGTCCGCCAGTCATGGGACCGCCAAGGGTGACTCCATCCTTGTCCCGAAGGACTCCAAGCTGAAGAGTCCGGCGGGGCTCAAGGGCAAGTCGATCGCCGTGGCCCAGGGTTCCTCGGCGCACTACCAGCTCGTCGCCTCGCTCAAGAAGGTCGGGCTCGCGCTGAAGGACGTGAAGGTCAAGTATCTTCAACCGGCCGACGCCCTGGCCGCGTTCACCGCGGGCAAGGTCGACGCGTGGGCCGTCTGGGACCCGTACACCTCACAGGCGCTGCGCGCGAAGCTCGGCCGCGTGCTGACCGACGGCGACGGGGTCACCAACGGGCTCGCCTTCCAGGTCGCCTCCCCCATCGCCCTCGACGACAAGAAGAAGTCCGCCGCGATCAAGGACTATCTGGACCGGCTGCGGCGCGCCCAGAACTGGGTCTACAAGCATCCGCAGGCGTGGGCGAAGGTGTGGGCCAAGGACACCGGACTGCCGTACGGGGCGGCGTACGACGCCGTGAAGCGTACGAACGGCACACGTGTCACGGTCGCCGTCGACAAGAAGGTGATCGCCTCCGAGCAGCAAATCGCCGACACCTTCACCCAGTTGAAGCTGATTCCGCGCAAGGTCGACTTCTCGAAGTACGTCGACACACGGTTCAACGGCAAGCTGCCGCCCTCCTCCACCGCTCCGCGCACGTACGGCAAGGAGTCCTGAACCCATGAACGTATCCCTGCACTGGTTCCTGCCGACCGGCGGCGACGGACGCACCCTCGTCGACCGGCACGCCTTCAGTGGTGGGGCACTCGAACGCTCGCCGGGCGGGCCGATCTCCGGAGTGCGCGCGCCCGACCTCGACTATCTCGTCCAAATCGCCAAGGCGGCGGAGCAGTTGGGCTTCGAGGCCGTGCTGACGCCGACCGGTACGTGGTGCGAGGACGCGTGGCTGACGACGGTCGCGCTCGCCCAGCACACCGAGCGCCTGAAGTTCCTCGTGGCGTTCCGGCCCGGGGTGATCTCGCCGACGCTCGCCGCGCAGATGGCGTCGACGTATCAACGCCTCACGAACGGGCGGCTGTTGCTCAACGTCGTCACCGGTGGTGACTCGGCCGAGCAGCGGCGCTTCGGCGACCAGCTCGACCACGATCAGCGCTATGCCCGCACCGATGAGTTCCTTTCGGTGGTGCGTGGTGTGTGGGGCGGCAGCTCGCGGGCGCCGTTCGACTTCGCCGGGGAGCACTACCGGATCGACGGCGGCTACACGGCGCTTGCGCCGGACCCCCAGCCGGAGATCTTCTTCGGTGGTTCGTCGGCCGCCGCGGGGCCCGTCGCGGCGCGCCACTCCGACGTGTATCTGACGTGGGGCGAGCCGCCGCAGCAGGTGAAGCAGAAGATCGACTGGATTCGCGAGCTGGCCGAGCGTGAGGGGCGCACGGTGCGGTTCGGGATCCGGCTGCACACGATCTCGCGCGACTCGGCGCGGGACGCGTGGGCCACCGCGGACCGGCTGCTCGACGACCTCTCCCCCGAGGCCGTCGCCGCCGCGCAGGCCGCGCTCGGTCGCAGCGAGTCGGTCGGGCAGCAGCGGATGCTGGCGCTGCACGGCGGTGAGCGGGAGGGCCTGGAGATCTCTCCCAATCTGTGGGCCGGGGTCGGTCTGGTGCGAGGGGGCGCCGGGACGGCGCTCGTCGGCAGCCACACGGAGGTCGCCGACCGGATCGAGGAGTACCACGCGCTCGGCATCGAGCACTTCGTGCTCTCCGGGTATCCGCATCTGGAGGAGGCGTACTGGTTCGGGGAGGGTGTCATTCCCGAACTGGCCGCACGCGGGCTCGTGGCGCCGGTCGCACGCCGGTCCGGTGCGCCGCTGGCGGTCGCGGGGGGACGCTGAGCCGCTTGGCGCGGCCGCCGGTGCGGCGGGTGCGGTCGGTGTCTCCGGTGAGGGAAGATCTCGCGCCCCGATGGAGTTAGTAGAAACGTGAACGACATCGGGGTACACGACACCGGGATACGAGACGCCGCCTCCGCCGATGGCCCGCGCCGGGTCGACGTCGTCGTCATCGGCGCCGGCCAGGCCGGTCTGTCCGCCGCCTATCACCTGCGCCGCGTGGGCTTCGAGCCCGAGCAGGACTTCGTCGTCCTCGACCACGCGCCCCGCCCGGGCGGCGCCTGGCAGTTCCGGTGGCCCTCACTGACGTACGGCAAGGTGCACGGCATGCACGCGCTGCCCGGCATGGAGCTGACCGGCGCCGACCCCGCGCGACCGTCCTCGGAGGTCATCTCCGGGTACTTCACCTCGTACGAAGAGGCCTTCGATCTGCGCGTGCGGCGCCCGGTCGACGTGCGGGCGGTACGCGAGGGGGAGGGCGGACGGCTGCTCGTCGAGACCTCGGACGGGGTGTGGTCGGCGCGCGCCCTGATCAACGCGACGGGCACTTGGGACCGGCCGTTCTGGCCGCGCTATCCGGGGCAGGAGACCTTCCACGGGCGGCAGTTGCACACCGCTCAGTACCAGGGGCCCGAGGAGTTCGCAGGTCAGCGTGTCGTGGTGGTGGGCGGCGGGGCCTCCGGAACGCAGCACCTGATGGAGATCGCTCCGTACGCCGCATCGACGACCTGGGTGACCCGCAGGCCGCCCGTCTTCCGCGACGGCCCCTTCGGGGAGGACCAGGGGCGGGCCGCCGTGGCGATGGTCGAGGAGCGGGTACGCCAGGGGCTCGCACCGCTGAGCGTGGTGTCGGTGACCGGGCTTCCGGTGAACGACGCGATCCGCGAGGCCCGCGCGAACGGCGTCCTCGACCGGCACCCCATGTTCGACCGGGTCACGCCGACCGGCGTGGCCTGGGACGACGGGCAGGAGGTGGCGGCCGACGCCATCCTCTGGGCCACCGGTTTCCGTGCCTCCATCGAGCATCTGGCGCCGCTGAAGCTGAGGGAGCCGGGCGGTGGGATCCGGATGGACGACACGCACGCGGCCCTCGACCCCCGGGTCCACCTGGTCGGCTACGGCCCTTCGGCAAGCACGATCGGCGCGAACCGCGCGGGGCGCGCGGCGGTGCGCGACATCGAGCGGCTACTGGGGCGGAGAGCGCCGACGCCGGTAGCGGTCTGAGGCGACAGGATCGGGCGGCACGGCCGGGCGACGCGGCCGGGTGGCGCGGCCGGGTGGCGCGGTCAGGTGGCGCGGTCAGGCGACACAGCCAGGTGACGCCGCCGGGCGACGCGGCCCGTCGACACGGTCGGGCGACGCGGCCGGGTGGCTCGGCCGGGCGACACGGCCAGGCGACACGGTCCGTCGACGCGGCCGGGCGACACAGCCGGGCGGCGCGGTCGGGTGATCCGAATCGAACCGGTGGGCCGCCCTTCTGCCCGGCCCCGGCTCGGGCTCGGGCTCCGGCTCGGGCTCGGGCTCCGGCTCCGGCTCGGGCTTCGGCTCGGGCTCGGGCTCCGGCTCGGGCTCGGGCTCGGACCCGGCTCCAGCTCCAGCTCCAGCTCCAGCTCCAGCTCCAGCTCCAGCTCCAGCTCCAGCCTCGATCCCGCCTCGGTCCCGCCCCCGACCGCCCCCGACCGACCCCGGTCCCGCCGGCCGAACGCCCGCTCCACCCCCGGGAGCCCAGCACCGCCCCACACGACCCGGCCCCCCGGAGGGACCCGTCAACCGTCCTTCTTGGCCTTCGCCTGGTTCTTGTTGAACTCCGCCACGTTCTTCTCCTGCTCGCCCAGGTCCGCGGTGAAGCGCGTGTCCCCCGGCTTGACCGTCACGAAGTACAGCCAGTCGCCCGACGTCGGACTGGTCGCCGCCCGCATCGCCTGCTCCCCCGGATTACCGATCGGGGTGGGCGGCAGCCCCTTGCGCGCGTAGGTGTTGTACGGGTTGTTGATCTTGGTGTCGTCGTGCGTGGTGTCCAACGTGGAGCGGCCGAGCGCGTAGTTGATGGTGGAGTCCATCTGCAGCGGCATGCCGTGATCGAGCCGGTTGTATATGACGCGGGCGACCCTGCCCATGTCCTCCTTGTTGTCCGCCTCGGCCTGCACGATGCTCGCGATGATGACCCGCTGGTACGGGTTGACGGTCTTGCGCTCGGCGCCCGCGGTGGTGCCGCTGCCGCCGAACCTCTTGTTGGCCGTGCCGACCATGTACGAAAGGACCGACTGCGGAGTCGACTCGTCGCTCAAGGGATACGTGGCCGGGAAGAGATAGCCCTCGGCGTTGCCACCCGCGTCGCCCGGAAGCTTGAGGTGCGCCTTGGGTGCGGCCTTCTTCGTGGTGCCGGCCGGGACGTCGAGCGCCTTGTCGACGGCCTCGTACACCTGGCCCGAACGCCAGCCCTCCGGGATGGTCAGAACCTGGTTCGCCTCGTCCTCACCCGCCAGGGCCAGCGGCACCGCGACGGCCGTTGCCGCCACGACCGCCCCGGTCACCGTCATGGCGACGCGTCCTCGGCGCGTGAGTCGCGTCGTGCTCCGTCGCGGAGTCTCGGTCTGCATGCCGGAACGGTAACGCGTGCGTCAGAGCATCCCTGACATATCTCCGCCCTCCTCGACTCCCTCACGGTCTCTCTCCCCGCTGTTCGCTCCGGTGTCATGGCGGACCGGGCACGACCCCTGTCACGCCGCCGCTTCCACGCGCGCGTCCCGCCGCACGAGCGCCGCGTAGCGGCCATCCCGATCGAGCAGTTCCTCGTGCGTGCCGCGCTCGGCTATGCGCCCGGAGTCCAGGACCACGATCTGCTCGGCGCCGCGGACCGTGGAGAGGCGGTGCGCGATCGTGAGCGTCGTGCGGTTGGCCGAGAGCGCGTCGATGGCTTCCTGCACGGCGCGCTCGGTGCGGGTGTCGAGCGCGCTGGTCGCCTCGTCGAGAATGAGCACCGGCGGGTCCCGCAGAATCGTGCGGGCGATGGCCAGGCGCTGCTTCTCGCCTCCGGAGAAGCGGTGACCGCGCTCGCCGACCACGGTGTCGTAGCCATCCGGCAGGGAGGCTATGTGCTCGTGGATCTGGGCCGCGCGGGCCGCCGCGTGCAGCTCCTCGTCGGAGGCGTCGGGCTTGGCGAACCGCAGGTTCTCGGCCACCGAGGCATGGAACAGGTACGTCTCCTGGGAGACCACGCCGATCGCGCGCGCGAGGGTGTCGAAGTCCAGATCGCGTACGTCCACGCCGTCGAGGGTGACGCGGCCGCCCGTGACGTCGTAGAGCCGCGGCACCAGATAGCTGAGCGTGGACTTGCCGGAGCCGGTGGGGCCCACGACGGCGAGGCTGCCGCCCGCGGGGACGGTGAGGTCGATGCCGTCGAGGATCGCGCCCTGCCGCTTGTCGGCGGCATCTTCGGCGGCATAGCGGAACTCGACGTTCTCGAAGCGGACCTCGCCCTTGACGGTGTCGAGGCGGACCGCGTCCTCTCGCTCGGTGATGTCGACCGGCAGGTCCAGGTACTCGAAGATGCGCTGGAACAGGGCGAGCGAGGTCTGGATCTGGACGCCGGTCTGCAGCAGGCTCACGGTCGGCCGGAACAGGCCCTGTTGCAGGGAGACGAACGCGACGAGGGTGCCGATGGAGACGGTGGGGCCGCCGAAGTGCAGGGCGATGCCGGCCGCCCAGTAGATGACCGCGGGCATGGCGGCCATGACGATGCTGATGACGGCCATCCGCCAGCGCCCCGCCATGTTCGACCTGACCTCCAGGTCGACCAGTTCGTCCGACTCGTCGGCGAAGGACTTGGTGAGGGAGTCGGCACGGCCCATGGTGCGGCCGAGCAGGATGCCGCTGACGGAGAGCGACTCGGTGACCGTGGCGGCCATCGCCGCCATCTGCTTCTGGCGCTGCGTGGCGATCTTCTTGCGCTCACGGCCGACCCGGCGACTGATCCACACGAAGACCGGCAGCAGAAGCAGGGAGACGACCGTCAGGCGCCAGTCGAGGGCGAGCATCGCGACGATCGTGGCGATGACGCTCGTCAGGTTCGAGACGAGGGAGGTCGCGGTGGAGGTCACGGTCGCCTGCATGCCGCCGATGTCGTTGGCGATGCGGGACTGGACCTCGCCGGTGCGGGTCTTGGTGAAGAAGGCGAGGGACATGCTCTGCAGCCGGCCGTAGACGGCGGTGCGCAGGTCGTGCATGACGCGCTGGCCGACCGTCGTCGAGATCAGCGTCTGCAGGACGCCGAAGATGCTCGTCACGACGGCGCTGACGATCATGCCGAGGGCGAGCAGGCCGAGCAGCCCGGTGCGGCCCTGCGGGATGGCGACGTCGAGGATCTCCTTGAGCAGGAACGGCGTCGCGACCGTGACCAGGGACGCGGCTCCGACCAGCAGCCCGACGAGGGCGAGCCGGCCGCGGTAGGGACGGAAGAGGGACAGGATGCGGCGGATCTGCCGCGGCTGACCCGGCGCGTTGGCATCGGGGGGCGGCGTCCAGCGGATTTCGTCGCGGGGCAATGGGCCTCCTAGGCATTTCTGGGATTCGACTTCGAGGAGCATAGTGCATTGTTACCTCTATTCACAATGCACAAAGTCCTGCTAATGTTCCCGGCATGAAGACACCGGACGCCGACGGTTTCCTCGCCGAGCAGCTGCTGCGGCTCACCCGCCGCCTGCAGCGCATACAGCGGCGCCAGCTGGAGCCCGTCGGGATCACGCCCGCACAGTCCCGGCTGCTGCGCATGCTGGTGCACTACGAGACGCCGCCGCGCATGGCCGATCTGGCGGAGCGCCTCGAGGTGGTCCCCCGCGCCGTGACGACGACGGTGGACGGCCTGGAGGCGGCCGATCTGGTGCGCCGCGCGCCCGACCCTACGAACCGCCGGGTGATCCGGATCGAGCTCACCGACAAGGGGCGGGCCGCTCTGCGGGAGCTGCGCAGCGCGCGCCGCGCGGCGGCAGAGGAGATCCTGGCCCCATTGGACAAGGAGCAGCGAGCGCAGCTGACGGTGTTGCTCAACACGCTGTTCGGGTCCCCGCACGACCGCGACTGCTGAGCGAGGAGAGGCCATGCCGCTGCTGGAGCCGAAGCCGGAAGCCCTGCGTCCCGGATCCCGCTCGTCGGGACCGGCGCCCGACCGGGTCGCGGACCGGCAGGCCGGTGGCACCCAGGAGCCGCTGCGCTCGGAGCTGACGCGGCTGCTCGGCGCGGACAAGGTGCTCACCAAGATCTCGGACCTGGTGCGCTACGCGTCGGACGCCAGCCCCTACCGCTTCGTGCCGCAGGTCGTGGTGGTCGCCGAGGACATCGACGACGTGTCGGCGGTGCTCTCCTACGCGCACGGCAAGGGCCGCGAGGTCGTCTTCCGCGCGGCGGGCACGTCGCTGAACGGGCAGGCGCAGGGCGAGGACATCCTCGTCGACGTCCGCAAGTTCTGGGCGGGCATCGAGGTGCTCGACGACGGTTCGCGCGCGCGGATCGCCCCCGGCACCACGATCGTGCGCGCGAACGCCACGCTCGCGCGGCACGGGCGCGTGCTCGGCCCCGACCCCGCGAGCGCGATCGCCTGCACGGTGGGCGGCGTGGTGGCGAACAACGCGTCGGGGATGACGGCGGGCACGACGCGGAACTCGTACCGGACGGTCTCCTCCCTCACCTTCGTACTGCCGTCCGGCACCGTCGTCGACACCGGCGACCCGCGCGCGGACGAGGATCTGACGCATGCCGAACCGGCGCTCTGCGAGGCCCTGTTGGCGATCAAGCGGGAGATCGAGGAGGACGCGGAGCTCGCCCGCAGGATCCGCGCCAAGTACGAGATCAAGAACACGAACGGGTACCGTCTGGACGCCTTCCTCGACGGCGGGACGCCGGTGCAGATCATGCGCGGCCTGATGGTGGGCTCGGAGGGCACCTTCGGGTTCATCTCCGAAGTCGTCTTCGACACCCTGCCGTTGGACCGGAACGTGTCGACGGCGCTGCTGTTCTTCCCCTCCCTGCCCGCGGCCGCCGCGGCGGTGCCGGTGTTCAACGAGGCCGGCGCCCTGGCCGTGGAGCTGATGGACGGCAATACGCTGCGCGCCTCGGTCAGCGTGCAGGGCGTGCCGCAGGACTGGGCGGCGCTGCCCAAGGAGACGGCGGCGCTGCTCGTGGAGTTCCGCGCCCCGGACGAGGCCGCGCAGGCCGCCTTCGAGCAGGCGGCCGCGAAGGCCCTCGAAGGCCTCGAACTCGTCGCGCCCGTCGCCTCGGTGACCAATGAGTTCACGCGGGACGCGAAGACGATCGGGGGCTACTGGAAGGCGCGCAAGGCGTTCGTGACGGCGGTCGGCGGCTCGCGCCCTTCGGGCACGACGCTGATCACGGAGGACTTCGCGGTGCCGCCCTCACGGCTCGCGGAGGCGTGCGAGGAACTGCTCGAACTACAGACGCGGCACGGTTTCGACGCCGCGGTGGCGGGCCACGCGGCGCACGGCAATCTGCACTTCCTCCTGGCGTTCGACGCGGGCAAGCCGGAGGACGTCGACCGGTACGCGGCGTTCATGGACGAGTTCTGCCGCCTCACGGTCGAGCGGTTCGACGGCTCCCTGAAGGCGGAGCACGCGACGGGCCGCAATATCGCCCCCTTCCTGGAGCTCGAATGGGGCGCCAAGGCCACGGAGTTGATGTGGCGCACCAAGCAGGTCATCGACCCGGACGGGGTGCTCGCGCCGCGCATCGTGCTCGACCGCGACCCGAAGGCCCATCTGCGGGGCCTCAAGACGATCCCCAAGGTGGAGCTGATCGCCGACCCGTGCATCGAGTGCGGCTTCTGCGAACCCACGTGCCCCAGTGAGGACTTGACGACCACGCCGCGCCAGCGGATCGTGCTGCGCCGCGAGATGATGCGCCAGCCGTCCGGTTCACCGGTCGAGGACGAGCTGATCGACGCCTACGGGTACGACGCCGTGGACACCTGCGCCGGTGACTCCACGTGCAAGCTGGCCTGCCCGGTCGGCATCGACACGGGGGCGTTCATGAAGACGTTCCGGCGCGCCCGGCACTCGCCGCGCGAGGAGCGGACGGCCGCGCTCGTCGCGAAGAACTTCAAGGCGGTGGAGGCCTCGGCGCGGCTCGCCGTGGCGGCGGCCGACAAGATCGGCGACCGTCTCCTCACTGCCGTGACGGGGGCCGCGCGCAAGGCGATCCGGCCGGACCTGGTGCCCGAGTGGCTGCCGGAGGTACCTGCCGCGGCGGCCCGGAAACTACCGCGCACCGCGCGCGTGGGGGCCACGGCCGTCTACTACCCGGCCTGCGTGAACCGCATTTTCGGCACCCCCGGCGACGTATCGCTGCCTCAGGCCGTTGTCGCGGTCTCCGCGCGCGCGGGCCAGCCGGTGTGGATCCCGGACAATGTGGCCGGGACGTGCTGCGCCACGATCTGGCACTCCAAGGGCTACGACGAGGGCAACACCGTGATGGCGAACCGGATCGTCGAAGCGGCCTGGGCCTGGACCGGGGGCGGCCGGCTGCCCCTCGTGGTGGACGCCTCCTCGTGCACGCTGGGCATCGCGCACGAGGTGGTGCCGTATCTCACCGACGACAACCGGGAGTTGCACGCGGAGCTGACCATCGTGGACTCCCTGGTGTGGGCCGCGGAGGAGCTGCTGCCGCGGCTCACCGTCGAGCGCACGATCGGCTCCGCCGTGCTGCACCCGACGTGCTCCATGGAACACCTGGGCGACGTGGGCCAGTTGAGAGCCGTGGCCGAGGCGTGCGCCGACGAGGTGGTGCTGCCTGACGACGCGGGCTGCTGCGGCTTCGCGGGCGACCGCGGCATGCTCCACAAGGAGCTGACCGAGTCCGCCACGGCGAAGGAAGCCGCGGAGGTCACGTCCCGCGCGTACGACGCCCATCTGTCGGCGAACCGAATGTGCGAGGTCGGCATGGACCATGCGACGGGCCGCTCGTACTACTCGGTGCTGGTCGAGCTGGAGCGGGCGACGCGCCCCGGCGCGGCCCGCGCGTGAGGGCTCGTCACATGAGTCCAAAGGCCCGATGACAGAAGTCCAACCACCCGTCCGCTTCGACCTCTTGCGCCCCTGCTCTCACTCCCAGCAGGGTGGCTTGCGTTTGCCCCGGCACCGCACCCACCCTGTTGGAGGTCCGATGCACGACAACGAGCGCAGCCCTCTCGACTCTCCCGAACCCGATGGCCACTCCCGCCGCGAGGTGCTGCGCAACGCGGGTGCCGCCGGCGCCGCCGGCCTCGGGCTCGTCGCGCTGGGGTCGAGCGTGCCGGCACAGGCCGCGGAGGCTTCCGGCGCCGGTGGCTCCGGGGCGGCCGAGGCCACCACCGCGGCGGCACCTGCCCGGCAGGGCGACACGATGATCGGGGTACCGTTCGAGCGCCGGTCCACGGTCCGGGTCGGCATCGTCGGCCTCGGCAACCGCGGCGGCAGCATGATCGACCTCTTCCTGGCGATCCCGGGCGTCCAGGTCGTCGCCGTGTGCGACCCGGTCAAGGACAAGACCGCCAAGGCGGCGGCGAAGGTGACGGCGGCGGGCCAGCCCGCGCCCGCCACCTACGTCAAGGGCGATCACGACTTCGAGAACCTGTGCAAGCGCGGGGACATCGACTTCGTGTACGTGGCGACGCCGTGGGACTGGCACTTCGAGATGGCGAAGACGGCGATGCTGAACGGAAAGCACGTCGGCGTCGAGTGTCCCGTCTCGCTCCAACTGGACCAGCTGTGGGAGCTGGTGGACCTGTCCGAGCGCACCCGAAGACACTGTATGCAGCTGGAGAACTGCTGCTACGGGCGCAACGAGATGCGCGTCCTGCGGATGGCCCACGCGGGCAAGTTCGGTGAGCTGCTGCACGGCGCCGGCGCGTACAACCACGACCTGCGCGGCCTGATGTTCGACCCGGACTACTACGAGGGTCCGTGGCGCCGGCTGTGGCACACGCGGCTGCGCGGCGACCTCTACCCGAACCACGGCTTCGGTCCGGTCGCGAACTACATGGACATCAACCGCGGCGACCGCGTCACCCACATCTCCAGCTTCGGCACCCCCGCCCTCGGCCTGGCCGAGTACCGCGAGGAGCACATGCCCAAGGGCGATCCGAGCTGGAAGGAGACGTACATCGAGTCGGACCGGACCATCAGCCTGGTCCAGACGGCGAAGGGCCGTGTGATCCGCCTGGAGCACGACGTCAGCACCCCGCACCCGTACTCGCGGATCAACCAACTCGGCGGTACGAAGGGTGTGTTCGAGGACTACCCGGCGCGGATCTACATAGAGCCCGACCACACGAACGACGCCTGGGGCGACTTCGCGAAGTACGCCGACTGGGACCACTGGCTGTGGAAGGAGCACGCGAACCCGCCGGGCGGGCACGGCGGCATGGACTACATCATGGTGTTCCGCCTGATGCAGACGATGCGCCTCGGGCTCGTCCCGGATTTCGACGTGTACGACGCCGTCACCTGGACCTCGCCGGTTCCGCTGAGCCACCTCTCGATCAAGGCGAAGGGCGCGCCGCAGCAGATCCCCGACTTCACGCGCGGCGGATGGCGCAAGGCGCGCGGCGGCGTCAACTCGGAGAAGCCGAGCGAGACCTGAGCACGCGGTGGGGGCGCGGGCCGGACCGTGCCCCCACCGATCGGCCGGGCGCTGCCGCCGCGCGGCTCACGAGTTGAGCTCGGCCTTGTCGCCCATCACGACCACCGGGTGCTGCTTCGGGTCGAGCGTCTTGAGCAGGTACTCCATGTCGCCCTTCGACTGGCTCACGCACGCCGAGGTGCCGCTGCCGTGGTCCATGTGCAGCCAGATGCTGCCGCCCTTGGACTGGCCCTGCGGCCGGGTCGGGTCGTTGGGCGGCGTGCCCTTGGCGCGGTTGTAGTCGATGGCGATGACGTAGTCGAAGTCGTGCCAGTGCGACTTCGCCCAGTAGTGCGGGGCCTGGATCGACGCCGACTGCGTGTACGGCAGCTTCGCCCCCGGGTCGGCGAGGACACCGCCGGCGTCGCTGAGCGTGAAGACACCGACGGGGCTGCGCTTGTCGCCCTCGTGGTGGCTCGTCGTCCAGCCCTTCTTGCCGTTGTGCCCGGCCCAGCTTCGCTGCTTCTTCCAGGTGTCGCCGGACTTGGTGTAGAGGGCGATGGTGGAGCCCGCCGCGTCCTTGCCGTCGCCGTACACGGCCACGACCTGCCGGGCGTTCGCCGGGATCTGCTTCTGGTAGCGGCCGCCCACCCCCGGGATGCGCTCCAGGTCTGCCGCGCGCGCCTCGGTTCCCCGGGACTCACCGCCCGAGGAGTTCGCCCCCGCCGTGGCCTTCTTCCCGCTGTCGCCGCCGTCGGCGCCGCAGGCGGCCACCGTCGTCAGCAGGACACCGCACGCCGCCATCGCGACGCCCGCCCTGATCGCACCCGCACTCCGCATGCGTTCCATGGTCGCACCACAGGTCGCGAACCGCGGGACCGACTCCGATCACGACGGTCGATCCGGCCCGATTCTTTGCCCGGCGCCGTAAAACCGTTTGCCTCGGCTCGCCACGGGACGCGAACCTTTCACGGTTTGCTGCCGTTGAGTCCGCTTCTTCGATCCACCCCGCTTCGAGCCCTGGGACGTCATGCAGATCTCCGACCTTCCGTATCCAGACCCGGGTGTGCCGGACGCACGCTCGGGGCCCCGGTTCCTGCTCTGGCTCGGCCGGAACCAGCTCGGTGGGCAGGCCAAGTCCCTTGTCTGGGGCCTGATCCACTTCGTCTCCGTCGCCGGCCTCGCGTACGGGGTCGGCTACGCGGTGCAGGCGGTCGTCGACCGCTCCGGCTCCGGTCTCGCCAAGGCCGGCGCACTGATCGTGCTGCTCGGCATCGGCGTCGCGGTCGGAGACACGATGCTGCACCGCACGTCCGTCACGAACTGGATCACCGCCGCCGCCCGCGTCCAGCAGCTCCTCGCCCGCAAGACCGCGACGCTCGGCGCCGCCCTCACCCGGCGGGTCGCCGCGGGCGAGGTCGTCGCGGTGTCCACCGGCGACGTGGAGAAGATCGGCTGGTTCGTCGAGGCGCTCTCCCGCTTCACCGCCGCCGCACTCACCGTCGTCATCGCCGCCGTGGGACTCCTGATCTACCAGCCCGCGCTCGGTGTCGTCGTCGCGCTCGGCATGCCGGTCCTGGCGCTCGCCGTGCTGCCGCTGCTCCCCCGCGCCACCCGGCGCGCGGACCACCAGCGGGAGAAGGCGGGCCATGCCACCGAACTCGCCTCGGACACCGTCGCGGGCCTGCGCGTGCTGCGCGGCATCGGCGGCGAGGAACTGTTCCTCGACCGCTACCGCCGCGCCTCGCAGGATGTGCGCCGGGCCGCCGTGCGCAGCGCGCGTATGTGGGCGCTGATCTCCGCGATCCAGGTTCTCCTTCCCGGCCTGCTGACGATCGTGCTGGTCTGGTACGGCGTCGCCCTCGCGCGCGAGGGCCGGATCACGGTCGGTGAGCTGGTCACCGTCTACAGCGGGGTGATGCTCCTGAATTACCCGCTGCGCCACTTCGAAGAGATCGCCATGGCGTACTCGTTCTCCCGGCCGTCCGCGCAGCGCGCGTCCCGGGTGCTGGCCCTGGAGCGCATCACGGAACCGGAGGGCGGGCTGCGCGAGGCGAAGGCGCCGGTCGGCGACCTGTACGACCCGGCGACCGGTGTGCTGGCGCCCGCGGGGCGGCTCACCGCCGTGGTGTGCGGCGACCCGGATCTGGCGGGGCGCCTGGCCGACCGGCTCGGCGGGCACCCCGCTTCCGCCACCGACGACGACGCGGGCGAGGCGGCGCCGTCCGTCCTGCTCGACGGCGTACCGCTCGACGGACTGCCGCTGGATGTCGCCCGGACGGCCGTGCTCGTCCAGGACAAGGACCCGGTGCTGCTCTCCGGCACCCTCGCCGAGCTCCTCGACGTACCGGCCTCCGCGGGCGTCACGCCCGACGAGGCGCTGGCCGCCGCCCAGTGTTCCGACGTGCTGGGCGCCCTCACCCAGGGCGCCCCGGACGAGGACCCGATGACCGCCCGCATCACCGAACGCGGCCGATCCCTCTCCGGTGGCCAGCGCCAGCGCCTCGCCCTGGCCCGCTCGCTGGTGACCGACCCGGAGACGCTGGTGCTCGACGAGCCGACGTCCGCCGTCGACTCGCACACCGAGGCCCGCATCGCCCAGGGCGTGCGCGCGCTGCGCAGCGGCCGCACGACCGTGGTGCTGACCTCGTCGCCGCTGGTCCTGGACCGCGCCGACCGTGTGGTGTTCGTCCACGGGGGCGAGGTCGCCGCGGTCGGCGAGCATCGTGAACTGGTGCGTACCGAGGCCCGGTACCGCGCGGTCGTCACCCGCGAGACCGACGAGGAGCAGGCCTCCCCCGGCGCCGAACCGCGCCCCGGCAAGAGCGGCAAGCACCCCGGCGCCGCCACCGGCACCGGCATCAGCACCGATATCGAGATCGAGGAGACGGCATGATCGGCGTAGCGCCACCGGCCTACGACCCGGCGGCCCCCACCACGGCGCACACCCTGCCGGTCGGCGCCCCGGCCACGGTCCGCGCCTATGTGCGTGAGCTGTACCAGCGCCACCGGCGCGAGTTCCTCCTGCTCATCGGCGTGAACACGGTCGCCGTCATCGCGTCGATGGCCGGCCCGTACCTGCTCGGCGGACTGATCCAGGACGTCTCCGAGGGCCCGGGCGGCGCCGGCTCCGTCGAAGGGCCCCAACTGGCCCGCACCATCGGCCTGTTCGCGCTCGCCCTGGTGGTCCAGGCCGTGTTCATCCGGCAGGTGCGGCTGCGCGGGGCCATGCTCGGCGAGCGGATGCTGGCGGATCTGCGGGAGGACTTCCTGGTGCGGTCCGTGGGCCTGCCGCCCGGCGTCCTGGAGCGGGCGGGCACGGGCGACCTGCTGTCCCGGATCACCACGGACATCGACCGGCTCGCGAACGCGATGCGGGAGGCCGTGCCCCAACTGTCCATCGGTGTCGTGTGGGTGGTGCTGCTCGTCGGCGGACTCGCGGTGACCGCGCCGCCGCTGGCGCCCGCGCTGCTCATCGCGGTGCCGGTCCTGGTGCTCGGCTGCCGCTGGTACTTCAAGCGGGCGCCGTCGGCGTACCGCTCGGAGGCCGCCGGGTACGCGGCCGTCGCCGCCGCGCTCGCCGAGACCGTGGACGCCGGGCGCACCGTCGAGGCGCACCGGCTCGGCGACCGCCGCATCGAGCTGTCGGAACGGCGCATCAAGGAGTGGACCGCGTGGGAGCGCTACACCCTCTATCTGCGCTCCGCCTTCTTCCCGGTGATCAACACCGTGCACGTCCTGGTGCTGCTGTCGGTGCTGGTGGTCGGTGGCGTCTTCGTCCTCCAGGGCTGGATCGGCGTGGGGCAGCTGACCACGAGTGCGCTCATCGCGCAGATGCTGGTGGATCCGATCGGCCTGATCCTGCGCTGGTACGACGAGCTTCAGGTCGCCCAGGTGTCGCTGGCCCGGCTCGTGGGTGTGCGGGACATCGAGCCGGACGCGGGCGACGCCTCCGTGCGGCCCGACGGCCGTGATGTCCAGGCCGACGCGGTGCACTTCGGCTACCGCGAGGGCGTCGACGTGCTGCGCGAGGTGTCGCTGGAGGTCGCGCCCGGCACGCGGCTCGCCCTCGTCGGTCCCTCGGGCGCGGGCAAGTCGACGCTCGGGCGGCTGCTCGCCGGGATCTACGCCCCGCGCACCGGGCAGGTCACGCTGGGCGGCGCGGAACTCTCGCGGATGCAGGCCGAGCGGGTGCGCTCCCATGTGGCGCTGGTCAACCAGGAGCACCACGTCTTCGTGGGCTCCCTGCGCGACAACCTCCGCCTGGCCCGCACGGGCGCAGGGGACGCGGAGCTGTGGGCCGCCCTCGGCGCGGTCGACGCCGACGGGTGGGCCGGTGGCCTCGCCGACGGCCTCGACACGGAGGTCGGCTCGGGCGGGGTCGCCCTCACCCCGGCGCAGGCGCAGCAGATCGCGCTGGCCCGGCTGGTGCTCGCCGACCCGCACACGCTGGTCCTCGACGAGGCGACCTCGCTGCTCGACCCGCGCGCGGCCCGCAACCTGGAGCGCTCGCTCAGCCGGGTACTCGACGGGCGCACGGTCGTGGCCATCGCGCACCGGCTGCACACCGCCCACGACGCGGACGTGATCGCCGTGGTCGAGGACGGCCGGATCCGCGAACTCGGCAGCCACGACGACCTGGTCGCGGCCGACGGCGCGTACGCGGCGCTGTGGCGGTCCTGGCACGGCTGACGTGCCGACGGCGGCGGTCGGGAGCCCTCTCTTAGGCGCGGCTCCCGGCCGGCGTCGCCTCAGTAGCCGTTGCCACCACTGTCGTTGTCCTCCCCGCTGCCCCCTGGCGGGGCCTTCTTGATCGCATTGCCGTGGGAGTCGAGGACGTACCAGATCTGGTCGATGCCCTGCCCCTTCGTGTCCCCCGCCTTGTGATCGTCGGCGTAGTAGTAGAGCGGGTGTCCGGCGTACGTCGCCTGCGCTGTGCCGTTCCCCTTCGTCGTGGCGATGAGGTTCGACTGGATCCCGGCGCCAGCCTTGGGCTTGCCCTCCATGTGCGGCCATTCCTTGACGCACTTCGCGTCGCACTTCATGGAGTTGCTGTTCTTGCCGTCGCTGGTGAACAGGTAGAGCGTGCGTCCCTTGCCGTCGACGAGGATCTTGCCCAGCGGCGAGTCGCTCGTGCTCAAAGTGGAGGCGTCCTTGGCCGCGGGCGTGCCGCCGCCCGAACTGCCGCCACCATCCGAGCCGCCACCACCCCCGCAGCCCGCCAGTCCGAAGGCCGCCACGAGCGCGAACCCGGCCACGCCGATCCTGAAGTTCTTCATGGTCACTCCGTCCCTTCTCGCGGAGGTTGTACGAACGCGGGACGCCGATGGATTGCGCCACCCGACGGAACACGGACGCTGCGTGCAATCCCTTCACCTCTCTCGTACGTATAAGGGGGCGTGGAACTGTTCTCGCGGGCGGATCGCGCCGACGACGCCTCGCTCGTCGCCGGCTTCGCCCTGGGCGACGAGCAGGCGGCCGTCGCCTTCGTACGCCGCTTCCAGGACGCGGTGTACGGCCTCGCCCTGTCGGTCACCCGCGACTCCGCTCTGGCCGAGGACGTGAGCCAGGAGGTGTTCGTCCGGGCCTGGCGGGCCGCGGGCAGCTACGACGCCCGCCGCGCCTCGGCCCTCACCTGGCTGCTGACGATCACGCGCAACGCCGCCATCGACGCCGTACGCGCCCGCAGGCCCGTGCCGATGCTGGCCGAGACGTTGGAGCGGCTGCTCGATGTGACGCTGCAGAGCGAGAGCCCGGAACGCCTCGCACTGGTCTCGCTCGAGAGCGAACGTGCCGTGCGACGGCTGCGCGCCCTGCCGGTCGAGCAGGCCCGCGCGGTCGCCCTGGCGGTGCTCGGCGGGTGCACGGCGCAGGAGGTGGGCCGGCACGAGGGCATCCCGCTCGGCACCGCCAAGACCCGGATCCGGACCGGCCTGCGGAGGCTGCGTGAGGCGTCGAAGGAGGAGAGCCGCGATGGCACGCCACCCCGATGAGGACGAGCTGATCGCCCTCGCCCTCGGGACGCTCCCCGGTGGGCAGGACGAGCTGCTGCGCCACCTCTCCCTGTGCTCGACCTGCCGCTCGGCATACGACGACCTGGCGGCGGCCGTCGACAGCGTGCTGCCCGCGGCGCCCGCGCTCGCCGCCCCGGCGGGGTTCGACGCACGGGTCCTGGAACGCCTCGACGTGCACCGGCCCGCGCC
>NZ_JAOZYC010000036.1:0-8812 GCF_035798155.1 Streptomyces endophyticus
CTCGGCCGCGACCGGCGGCGGCCTCGCCGAAACCGGCTCCTCCAGCGACGGCGCCCTGCGCGCCCTCGGCCTGGCGGCCGGCACGGTGATCCTGCTGGGCGGCGCGGTCTTCACCTTCCTGCCGCGGGCGCGTCGAGTGGTCAGGGGCCGGTGACAGGACGAACACCCTGGCGGCGTCGTGGGGTTAGCGTGCAGAAGCAAATCAACCTCACGGCGCCGCCTGGTAAAAGCGTGTCTGGCTCGTAATACTTCATCTCTCGCCGATCTATTTGCAGTGTGCTTGTGTGGATGATCTCGGCTTCGGCCGAGGGCACACGCTGTGCTTGACCAGGCACGGCAGAAACGATCGACGCAAGGGGAATCGGCGATGCGCAAGTTGCGGAGGGCCGGTGCGGTCGCGCTGCTCACGGCGGGACTGACGTTCGGAGTGGCCGGTACGGCCAGCGCGGGTGGTTACGGGCAGGACAGCCCGGGCCAGTGGCAGAGCGGAGGCACCGGGTACGCGCTCGGCTGTTCCATGGCGCATTGGCTCTTCCACACACACTGCAAGGCCTGACACCGGATACGCGAAGGGGCCCGGCCACACCGAACGGTGTGGCCGGGCCCCTTCGTTGTCACGTGGACCGGAGGCGGTGGCGTTAGTGCACGCCACCCATCAGCGGCTTGACCTTCTTGCGGAACATGAAGACCGCGACACCGGCGAGGACGGCGAGGGCGCCCTGGGAGGCGAACCACCACTCGGTGTCGGTCGGCGCGCCGATCAGCTGGAGCAGGGCGATGACCGAGTCGCCGGCGGTGACGGCGAGGAACCAGACACCCATCATCTGCGAGCCGTACTTCTCCGGCGCCAGCTTCGTGGTGAGGGACAGGCCGACCGGAGAGAGCGTCAGCTCACCGATGGTCTGGATCAGGTAGACCGAGCACAGCCACAGCGGGGTCACCTTGGCGTCGCCGGAGGCGGCGGCCTGGGCGAGCATCATCACGAAGAAGGACAGACCGATCAGGAAGACGCCGTTGGCGAACTTCGAGAGGGTGCTGGGCTCCTTGCCGCGCTTGTTGAGCCAGATCCACAGCCAGGCGGCGACCGGCGCGAGCGCCATCACGTACAGCGGGTTCAGGGACTGGAACCAGCTGGACGGGAACTCGAAGCCGAACAGCGTGTTGGTGGTGTCGTTCTGCGCGAACAGGGTCAGCGTGGAACCGGTCTGGTCGTAGATGGCCCAGAACACGGCGGCCACGAGGAAGAACCAGATGTACGCGGAGACACGGGACTGCTCGGTGTCGCTCAGCTCGCGGTCGCGCTTCATCTTGACCAGGTACCAGATCGGCAGGACCAGGCCGAGGATGGTCAGCGGCCACAGCAGCCAGTTCACGGTCAGCAGGCCACCGGCGCCGGTGGCGCCGTAGAACACGAGGGCGATGGCGGCCCAGATCGCGGACTTCTTCCAGATCGCGCGCTTCTCGTCGTCGCCCATCGGGGCCGGGACGACGTTGGACTCGTCCGACAGGTAGCGGAAGCCGAACAGGAAGCAGGCCAGGCCGAGCGCCATGCCGACACCGGCCATCGCGAAGCCGAGGTGCCAGTTGACCGTCTGGCCGATGGTGCCGATCGTCAGCGGCGCGAAGAAGGCGCCGACGTTGATCGCTATGTAGAAGATCGAGAAACCGGCGTCACGGCGCGGGTCGTTCTTCTCCGGGTACAGGTGGCCGACCATCGTCGAGATGTTGGCCTTGAGCAGACCCGAACCGGCGGCGATCAGGCCGAGGCCGAGGTAGAAGGAGCCGGACCAGGGCAGCGCCAGGGTGAAGTGGCCGACCATGATGATCGCGGCGCCCACCGCGGTCGTCTTGCGCGGACCCCAGATGCGGTCTCCGAGCCAGCCGCCGGGCAGGGCGAGCAGGTACACAAGGGCGTTGTAGACGGAGTAGATCGCGGTCGCCGTGGCGACGTCGAGGCCGAGGCCACCGTCGATCACGCCGGCCGACAGGTACAGCACGAGAAGCGCGCGCATCCCGTAGAAGCTGTACCGCTCCCACATCTCCGTCAGAAACAGAAAGGCCAGGCCGCGAGGGTGGCCAAGGAAGGTCTTGCCACCGGCGCCGGGCGCGGTGGCTTCCTTCGTCAGGCTGGACGCCATGGGGGGTTCCTTGCTCGCTCGGGACGCTGCACCTTCGTGGGGAGCGGGCGCCCGCGTGGGGGAGGCCGGCACCGGAGCCCGCCGATGCGGCGGGGCCCGAGATCCACACCCCGGCGCGCTTCCTTACACGCGGGGCCCGGCCACAGGTCGTTCCTAAAAATGCTGACGCACGTCAGCTCACACACGAAAGGGACCTTGGGTGCGCAGTGCGCTCCAAAGGTCCCCCAGTAGTGCATCAGGCGTTGAATCACCTTACGAACGACTCAGCGGCATATGGAAGGACTTGAGAGATGGATCACAGGCCTTCGCGGAACCACTCGCACTGTTTCAAAGGTGTTCCCCACGATGACACCCGGACACCGCAGGGCGCGAACCCGGAGGCAAAAATTCCGTTAACCACCGGACGCCGCAGTGGCGGATCACCCCACGGGCGTCGTCCGGCGCGGACTACCATCACCTCATGACCCGTGTACTGCTCGCCGAGGACGACGCGTCCATCTCGGAGCCGCTGGCCCGCGCCCTGCGCCGGGAGGGTTACGAGGTGGAAGTGCGCGAGGACGGTCCCACCGCCCTCGACGCCGGACTGCAGGGAAGCATCGACCTCGTCGTGCTCGACCTCGGACTGCCGGGAATGGACGGCCTCGAGGTGGCCCGCCGAATGCGCGCCGAGGGGCACACGGTGCCGGTGCTGATCCTCACCGCCCGCGCGGACGAGGTGGACACGGTCGTCGGCCTCGACGCGGGCGCCGACGACTACGTGACCAAGCCCTTCCGCCTCGCCGAACTCCTCGCCCGCGTCCGGGCCCTGCTCCGCCGCGGCGCCACCGAACCCGTCCAGGCCCCGGCCACGCACGGCGTCCGTATCGACGTCGAGTCGCACCGCGCGTGGATGGGCGAGGAGGAACTCCAGCTCACGGCCAAGGAGTTCGACCTCCTGCGGGTCCTCGTACGGGACGCGGGCCGCGTGGTCACCCGCGACCAGCTGATGCGCGAGGTCTGGGACACGACGTGGTGGTCGTCGACCAAGACCCTCGACATGCACATCTCCTGGCTCCGCAAGAAACTCGGCGACGACGCGGCGAACCCGCGCTACATCGCCACGGTGCGAGGTGTGGGCTTCCGCTTCGAGAAGAGCTGAGCCGACCCGCACGGGGCTCCGCCCCGTGTCCGTAACCACGGTGCCGCCGACGCATCCGGGACACTAAGAGACATGCGCCGCCGACTGATCAACTCCACCCTCGCCGTGGTCCTGGTAGTGATCGCCGTCTTCGGTGTCTCCCTGGTCATCGTGGAGACCCGAACCATCACCAACAGCGCCCAGGAACGCGTGGAGTCGGAGGCCGTCCGCCTCGCCTCCATCGTGGACAGCCGGATCCTCGGCGAGGAACAGATCACCGGCAGCATCCTCCAGGACCAGGTCGCGGGGGACCGCTACGCCGAGATCGACATGCCCGGCCGCGCGCCGCTCACCATCGGCACGGAACCCGTCGGCGACGTCATCTCCTACACGGCCACGGGAGAGCAGGGCGAGAAGGTCACCGTCGAGGAGGCCCGCTCGGCCGTCACCACGGAGGTCGGCCGCACGCTCCTGATCATCGCGGGCGTGGCCCTGCTCGCGATCGTCGCCGCCGTGCTGCTCGCCGTACGCCAGGCGAACCGCCTCGCCTCACCGCTCACGGACCTCGCCTCCACGGCGGAGCGCCTCGGGTCCGGCGACCCGCGGCCCCGGCACAAGCGCTACGGCGTCCCGGAGCTGGACCGCGTCGCCGACGTCCTCGACGGTTCGGCGGAGCGCATCGCCCGCATGCTGACGGCCGAGCGACGCCTCGCGGCCGACGCCTCGCACCAGCTGCGTACGCCCCTCACGGCGCTCTCCATGCGCCTGGAGGAGATCACGATGACCGAGGACCTCGACGAGGTGAAGGAGGAGGCGACGATCGCGCTCGCGCAGGTCGAGCGGCTCACCGATGTCGTCGAGCGGCTGCTCACCAACTCCCGCGACCCGCGCACGGGGTCCGCCGTCCCCTTCGACCTGGACGAGGTGATCAAGCAGCAGCTGGAGGAGTGGCGGCCCGCCTACCGCAGCGCCGGGCGCGCGATCGTCTCCTCCGGCAAGCGCCACCTGACGGCGGTCGGCACGCCGGGCGCGGTCGCGCAGGTGCTCGCCGCGCTGATCGAGAACTCGCTGATGCACGGTGGCGGCACGGTCGCCCTGCGGACCCGTGTCACCGGCAGCCAGGCCATCGTCGAGGTCACGGACGAGGGGCCCGGAGTCCCGCCGGAGCTGGGCTCGCGGATCTTCGAGCGGACCATCAGCGGCCGCAATTCGACGGGCATCGGCCTCGCCGTCGCCCGCGACCTGGCGGAGGCCGACGGGGGCCGCCTCGAAATGCTCCAGAGCAGCCCGCCGGTCTTCGGCCTGTTCCTCTCCCGTACGCCGCTGAAGAAGACGGCGGACGGCGACGAGGAGCAAATGATCAGGTGACGCGCGACGGTGGCGTCGACTGCGAGTCGCCGAGGAACGATTCCGCGCTGGCCACGGCCTCCCTCGCCGGCAGCGTCCGGAACACCCACGTCCGGTACGACCAGAACCGGAACAGGGTCGCGAGGCCCATGCCGAGGAACTTGAAGATGTTGCTCTGCAGCGAGCTGTTCCAGCCGAACCCGTACGTCGCCGCGTACAGGACCCCGTTCTCGATGATCAGGCCCGCCGCGCTGAACAGCAGGAACAGCGTGAGCTCCTTGGTGCGGCCGCTCTTGTCCCGGTCGCGGTACGTGAAGTAGCGGAACCCCACGTAGTTGAAGGCGATGGCGACGACCGTCGCGATCACGCTGGCCCGCACCACCTGGAGGTCGGTGCTGTGCCGCATGAGGTTGAAGACGGCGAAGTTCACGAGGACGCCCAGGGCACCCACGACACCGAACTTCGCGACCTCGCGGGCCACGCCCGCCAGCCGCTGTCGCAGTGCGCCGATGCGGCCGGTATGTCCCGTGATGCCCATGATGGTCGCCTCAGCCCCCGTGATGTCCGTCGTACCCGTCGTGTCGGATCTGGTCGTGACCGACCCAGCCATGCTAACCACGCGCCTTCGCTCTGTGCCTGTGCTCTGCAGGACGCGGTACGGGTACCGGACACCTGGCCGATACCCTGTGGGTGTGACGTTCCCCGTAGTCGGCATGGTCGGCGGTGGACAGCTCGCTCGTATGACACACGAGGCAGGCATCCCGCTCGGCATCAGGTTCAAGCTCCTCAGTGACACCCCGCAGGATTCCGCGGCGCAGGTCGTCGGCGATGTCGTGATCGGCGACTATCGCGACCTGGACACGCTGCGTGAGTTCGCGCGAGGCTGCGACGTGATCACTTTTGATCACGAGCACGTACCGACAGAGCATCTACGGGCCCTGGAGGCGGACGGCATCCCCGTCCGCCCGGGCCCCGACGCGCTGCTGTACGCCCAGGACAAGGGCGAGATGCGCGCGAAGCTCACGTCGCTCGACGTGCCGTGCCCGCGCCACCGCATCGTGAAGGACCCGGCCGACGTGGCCGCCTTCGCCGAGGAGGGCGAGGGCTTCCCCGTCATCCTCAAGACGGTGCGCGGCGGCTACGACGGCAAGGGCGTGTGGTTCGTACGCTCCGAGGCCGATGCCGCCGACCCGTTCAAGGCGGGCGTGCCGGTCCTCGCCGAGGAGAAAGTCGACTTTGTACGGGAGCTGGCGGCCAACGTCGTCCGCTCCCCGCACGGCCAGGCGGTCGCGTACCCCGTCGTCGAGTCCCAGCAGGTCGACGGCGTCTGCGACACGGTGATCGCCCCGGCCCCCGAGCTCGACGAGACCCTGGCGGGCGAGGCGCAGGAGCTGGCGCTGCGCGTCGCGCAGGAGCTCGGCGTGGTCGGCCACCTCGCGGTCGAACTCTTCGAGACCCACGACGGCCGCATCCTGGTCAACGAGCTGGCGATGCGCCCGCACAACTCCGGCCACTGGACGCAGGACGGGGCGATCACGTCCCAGTTCGCGAACCACGTCCGCGCCGTCCTCGACCTGCCGCTCGGCGACCCGCGCCCGCGCGCGACCTGGACGGTCATGTGCAACGTCCTGGGCGGCGACTACCCGGACATGTACAGCGCGTATCTGCACTGCATGGCCCGCGACCCGCAGCTCAAGATCCACATGTACGGCAAGGACGTGAAGCCCGGCCGCAAGGTCGGCCACGTCAACACCTACGGCGACGACCTGGACGACGTGTTGGAGCGCGCCCGTCACGCAGCCGGCTACCTCCGAGGAACGATCACCGAATGACTTCCGCAGTGAGCCCCGTGGTGGGCATCGTCATGGGCTCGGACTCCGACTGGCCCGTCATGGAGGCCGCGGCGAAGGCCCTCGACGAGTTCGAGATCCCCTACGAGGTCGACGTCGTCTCCGCGCACCGGATGCCGCACGAGATGATCTCGTACGGGGAGCAGGCCGCCGAGCGCGGCCTCAAGGCGATCATCGCGGGCGCGGGCGGCGCGGCCCATCTGCCCGGCATGCTGGCGTCGGTGACGCCGCTGCCGGTGATCGGCGTGCCGGTCCCGCTGAAGTACCTCGACGGCATGGACAGCCTGCTGTCCATCGTGCAGATGCCGGCCGGTGTCCCCGTCGCCACCGTCTCGGTCGGCGGCGCGCGCAACGCGGGCCTGCTCGCGGCGCGCATCCTCGCCGCGCACGACGAGGAACTCCTCGGCCGGATGAAGGACTTCCAGCAGGAGCTGAACGACCAGGCGACCGAGAAGGGCAAGCGGCTGCGGGCCAAGGTCGAGGGTTCGGGCTCCGGCTTCGGCTTCGGCAAGTGACGCGTTCGGTAAGTGACGTGGGAGTGACACGTATGAACGCTTCGTCCATCGAGGAAGCCCGTTCCCTGCTCGCGGAGTTCCCGGTCGTCGACGGGCACAACGACCTGCCGTGGGCGCTGCGCGAGCAGGTCACGTACGACATCGACGCGCGCGACATCGCCACCGACCAGAGCGCCCATCTCCACACGGACCTGGGCCGGTTGAAGGCCGGTGGCGTCGGCGCGCAGTTCTGGTCGGTGTACGTCCGTACCGACCTGTCGGGCGACGCGGCGGTCAGCGCCACGCTCGAACAGATCGACTGCGTCGACCAGTTGATCGCCCGGTACGCGGGTGAGCTGCGCGAGGCGCGGACCGCGGCAGACATGGAAGCGGCGCGGGCCGAGGGGCGCATCGCGTCGCTCAAGGGCGCCGAGGGCGGCCACTCCATCAACAACTCCCTCGCCACGCTGCGCGCGCTGTACGCGTTGGGCGTCCGCTACATGACGCTCACGCACAACGACAACATCGCGTGGGCGGACTCGGCGACGGACGAGCCCGGCGTCGGCGGCCTCTCGGCCTTCGGCCGCGAGGTGGTCCGGGAGATGAACCGCGAGGGCATGCTCGTCGACCTGTCGCACGTCGCGGCGGAGACGATGCGCGCGGCGCTGGACGTGTCCGAGGCGCCCGTGATCTTCTCCCACTCCTCCTCCCGCGCGGTGTGCGACCACCCGCGCAACATCCCGGACGACGTGCTGGAGCGGTTGTCGGGGAACGGGGGAGTGGCGATGGCCACCTTCGTCCCGAAGTTCGTCCTCCAGGCGGCGGTCGACTGGACGGCCGCGGCCGACGACAACCTGCGCTCGCACGGCTACCACCACCTGGACACGTCCCCGGAGGCGATGAAGCTGCACCGCGCCTTCGAGGAGGCACGGCCGCGCCCGGTCGCGACGGTCCCGACGGTGGCGGACCACCTCGACCACATGCGCGAGGCCGCGGGCATCGACCACATCGGGATCGGCGGCGACTACGACGGCACGGCGTTCACGCCGGACGGCCTGAACGACGTCTCGGGCTACCCGAACCTGATCGCGGAACTGGTCGACCGGGGCTGGTCCCGCACCGACCTCTCCAAACTGACGTGGCGCAACGCGGTCCGCGCCCTCGGCGACGCGGAATCGGTGGCCTCCGACCTCCGCTCCCGCCGCGGCCCCTCGAACGCGACGCTGTCCCAGCTGGACGGGTAGCGCGCGGCTCGGACCGGGTGGGGTGTTTGCGGTGGCACGGGTGGGGTGCTTGCGGTGGCACGGGGGTGCGGGGCCGCCGGCCGGGGTGGGCCGTGGCGGGGGTGTGTGGCGGCGGGTGGCGGTTTCGGGGTGAGCTGTGGCGGGGTTGTGCGGCGGCGGGTGACGGTTTCGGGGTGGGCCGTGGCGGGGGTGCGGCGACGGGGTGCGGTTTCGGGGTGAGCCGTGGGCGGGCGTGTGCGGCGGCCGGTGACGGTTTCGGGTGAGCCGTGACGGGGGTGCGGGGGCGGTTCGGGCGGCCGACGCCCTGTCGCGGTCCCACGTCACCGTGCCTTGCGAAGCCCGGCCCGGTCTCGGGTAGCCCGCGGCTTCCGGCAGCCGGCCGAGTGGATGCGCTTCCCCGCGGGGTTGCCATCGCCTCGCCTCGCCTCGCCTCGCCCCGCCTCGCCTCGCCCAGCCCCTTCTTCCCCGCTCACCTCCCACCCACCCGCCCCCTCCGGGGGCTCCGGTCGAGAGCCCCCGGCCCCCAGGGCTCTGCGGCCCCCAGGACCCCCGGCCCCCAGGACCCCCGGCCCCCAGGACCCCCGGCCCCCAGGACCTCCAGGTCCCCAGGACCTCCAGGTCC